>CALDDN010000019.1 GCA_937936615.1 uncultured Bacteroidia bacterium
ATTGGGGAAATCGGGCGGCAGGGTGGGGGGCGTGGGCATAGTCGCCAAAGTACTGCCGCCCCTCAAGCTCCGCAGCAGACCCCCCTAAAAAGCAGAACCGCCCCCCGAAGGAAGCGGCTTGCTGTGGTGGGTGGGTTATACCGGATTCGAACCAGTGACCCCTACCCTGTCAAGGTAGTGCTCTGAACCAACTGAGCTAATAACCCATCCTGATAGAATAAGTCGAAATGGACTGCAAAGATAGGGCTGCGCGGCCAGCGATGCAAGACTTTCACAGGACTTCAGCTCACGCCATGCATCATGCGCTTGAGGCGGCCCGAGATGGCCAGAAGAATGAAACCCAGAGCGATGACAAAGCCGGCAATGGCACCGAAAATCTGGGTAGCCCCCAGCACCTCGACATAGGCCGCCACATAGCCCCCCAGCACGTTGGCCAGAAAGTTGCTCATGAACCAGACCCCCATCAGCAACGAGGCAAACTGCACCGGTGCCAGCTTCGTAATCATCGACAGGCCCACGGGCGAGATGCACAGCTCGCCCAGGGTGTGGAACAGATAGGCCATGCACAGCCAGAACAGGCTGGCCTTGACGGCCACGTCCGTAACCTCGGTGCTCAGCGTCGAACCGCGCTCGAAGCCCGCCCCCACCATGAACAGGTAGCCGGCCCCCAGCAGAATCATCCCCAGCCCCATTTTGACGGGCGTACTTGGTTCCTTGCCCCTGTTGGCCAGCTGGATCCACAGGATGCTGAAGACCGGGGCCAGCAGTACGATGAGCAGCGGGTTGAACGACTGGAACCAGGCCGTCGGAATCTCGAAGCTGCCTACCGACCGGTTGATGAAGTCGTTGGTATAGAGGTTGAGCGAACTGCCCGCCTGTTCGAAACCGGCCCAGAAGAAGGTCGTAAATGATACGATGATGAAGATGACGGCCATGCGGCTTTTCTCCTCGGCGGTCAGCGGCACCTTGGGCGCACCCGGGACGGCCTCGCGCTTTTTCTTCTTCACCTCGGGTTCCACCCCCACATCGCCCAGGTACTTGTTGCCAAAGACGTTGTAGACGATCTGACCCAGCAACATACCGCAGCCCGCCGCAAAGAATCCGTACCGGAAATCGGTAAACGAACCCGTGATGATGGGTGCAATCAACGCCCCCAGGTTGATGCCCATGTAGAAAATCGTGAAGGCACTTTCGCGCCGCTTGTCGCCCGTTTCGTAGAGGCTGCCCACCAGCGTCGAGATGTTAGGTTTGAAAAAGCCGTTGCCTACACACAGCAGAAAGAGCCCCAGGAAAAACGTGTAGAGGTTCAAGCCCCAGGCCAGCGAGAACTGACCCAGCATCATAAGCAGGCCTCCGATGGTGATCGACTTGCGCCGGCCCAGGTAGTTGTCGGCAATGTAGCCCCCGATGAGCGGGGTCAGGTAAACGAAGCCCGTGTAATAGCCGTAGAGCAGGCTCGCTTCCGACTTCGTCCACCCCAGTCCTCCTTTGGCCGCTTCGGCCACCAGGTAGAGGGTCAGGATGCCCCGCATACCGTAGTAGCTGAAGCGTTCCCACATCTCGACGGTAAATAAAAGGTAAAGGCCGGGCGGATGGCCTTTGGCGGGTGCCGTGGTGGCGTTAGTGCTCATGGTGGGCTGCTGCCTCCGTTTTTTGGGGATGTTACCTTTTCTTTAGGCGCAAGTTAATTGCTTTCTGCTATTGTGCTTCACATCAGCGGTTGGGGCCTTCTATTTTCACCGCTCGGCCGGCTGCAGGGGCCACTGGCCGGCCCGTTAGCTGCCGAATTCCGCTTCGTGTGCTGCCTGCTGGGCCAGCCGTGCCCGTTCGACCCGCGCCGAGAGAGCAATGCTCACCTCGTAGAGCACCACCAGCGGCAGAGCCAGCAGCAGCTGGCTCAGCGCGTCGGGCGAGGGGGTCAGAATGCCCGACACCACCAGAGCCAGCACCAGCGCATGCCGCCGGTAGCGGCGCATGAGCCGCGGGCGTACAATCCCGAGGCGCGAAAGCACATACACCAGCACCGGCAGCTCGAAGAGCAGCCCCCCCGCAATGCAGAACTGGACTACCAGCCCCACCACATCGCCGATGCGCCAGATGTTCTGAATGCTGGGATCGAGCTGGAACTGGGCCAGAAACCGGAACGTAACCGGCAGGATGACAAAGTAGGCGAAGCATACCCCCGCCAGAAACAGCCCGCTCACCGCCCCGATGGCCCGGCGCGAGAGCCGCGCCTCCTCGGGTTTGAGGGCCGGGCGCACAAAACGCCACAGTTCGAAAATCAGGTACGGGAAAGCCAGAATAAAGCCCCCCGCCACCCCGATGAGAATCGCCTTCGAAAACTGCTCGGTGGGCGAGGTGGCCTGCAGGCTTACGGGCAAGCCCTCGAAACAGAATTCGGCGTTGAGCCGGCACAGCAGCGCATGCATCGGAAACTCGGGCCGCAGCGGGGCCAGAATCACGTCGTGCAGCAGCCAGTCGAGCACCACAAACATACCCACCATTCCCACCGCAATGGCAATCAAGGCCCGCAGGATGTGCCAGCGCAGCTCCTCGGCATGCTGCAGAAAGGTCATGTTTTGGGCACCCGTCAGCTCGTCGGGTTGGTCGAGGGGCATAGGTCAGGCGGAGGCAGCCGGGGCCGGCCGCACGCAGACACAAAGGTACACCATGCGGCCCAACCCTGAATCGTTTCAGGCATAGGCCCTGACGTCGCGTTTTTCGTAAAAATTGAGGAAAGCCCGGTTGGCCACGCGGTTACCCCCGGGCGTAGGGTAGTCGCCCGTGAAGTACCAGAAGCCGTGGTGGTCGGGGCGGAGGGCCGCCCGTAGGTCGTCGACCGTCTGAAAGACCACCTGCAGGGGGCAGCCCAACTCGGGCGGAGTCAGCAGCTGGGCGATGCGCTGGCTGATTTCCTCGTCGCTGAAAGGGGCGTAAATCTGCTGGACGCAGTTGCGTTCGGTCAGGCGGCCCTCGGCTTCCAGGGCTTTGATTTCGTGGTAGACGGCATCGATGCGTTCTGCCTCGTTGCGCTCGTGCAGCAGGCTGATGGCCGCCTGAAAGGCTACAAACTGTTCGAGCTGCGACATGTCGATGCCGTAGCAGTCGGGGTAGCGGATCTGCGGGGCCGACGAGGCGATGACCAGCTCGGCCGGCTCCAGGCGGGCCAGCAGGCGCAGCAGGCTCTCGCGCAGCGTCGTTCCCCGAACGATCGAATCGTCGAGGCAGACCAGCGCATCGCGACCCGGCCGCACCAGCCCCAAGGCCAGGTCGTAGACGCTCGAAACCATGCGGTTGCGCTCGCTGCGCTGCGTGATGAAGGTGCGCAGCTGGGTATCCTTTACGATCACCTGCTCGGCACGGAAGCCCGGCCAGTCGGTGCGCAGCCGTTCGGCCAGCCCCAGAAAGGCCGTAAACGCCGTGTTGGGCACCCACGTGAAGACCGTCTGCTCAGGCGGTCGGCTGAGCCGCGCCACAATGCGCGGGGCCAGATGCGCCCCCAAGGCCCGCCGTTCGGCGTAGATGTCGGGATCGGTGCCGCGGGCAAAGTAGATGCGTTCGAAGGCGCAGCTGCGGCGGGGCTGGGCCTCGCGGACACGTTCGAGCCGCCAGCTGCCGTCCGCATCGATGCACAGGGCATGGCCCGGAGGCAGCTCCTGCACCCGATCGGCGGCTTGGGCCAGGGCCGAGGCCAGAGCCACCCGCTCCGAGGCCACGGCCACCACCCCCGCGTCGGCGTAGAACCAGGCGGGGCGGATGCCCCAGGGGTCGCGCACGGCAAAGGCCGACCCGCTGCCCGTGAAACCCGTCATCACAAAGCCGCCGTCCCAGGGCCGCGCTGCCCGCCGCAGCACCTCTGCCACGTCGAGTTCCGAAGCGATCCGCGCCGAAATCTCGATGTTGGACACCCCCTGCGCCTTGTGCTGCTGGAACAGCGTTTCGACCGCCTCGTCGAGAAAGTGCCCGATGCGTTCGAGCACCGTAATGGTATCCGAGCGGAAGGGCGGGTGCTGGCCCAGCTCGACCAGTTGCTGGAACTGCTCCTCGACGTTGGTCAGGTTGAAATTGCCGGCCAGTACCAGGTTACGCGACCGCCAGTTGCTCGTGCGTACAAAGGGGTGGCAGTAGTCGACGGAATTAAAGCCGAAGGTGCCATAGCGCAGGTGGCCCAGCAGAATGGAACCCGCAAAATCGAAGCGGTCGGCCAGCAGGTCGGGCCGCTCGAGCAGGTCGGGTTGCTGCAGCAGCAGCTCGTCGACGCGGCCCTCGATGCGGCGCACCAGCGTCTGCCAGGCTGCCGCCTCGGCCGTCCTTTCGAGGGCGATGTAAGGCCGTCCCGGCGGCTGGTCGAGGCGCAGGCAGGCCATCCCCGCGCCGTCCTGCCCGCGGTTGCGCTGCTTTTCGAGCAGGGCATAGAGCAGCCGCAGGCCCCAGAGGGGTGTACCGAACTGTTCGGCGTAGTAGGCCAGCGGGCGCAGCAGGCGCACTAGGGCGATGCCGCATTCGTGTTGCAGGGACTCGACCACGGTCTGCAAGTTACGCAAAGGGGCGGGGCAGTCTGCGGCAGGGCGGAGCCGCTTCCGGTCTGGAATCGGTAAGTATAAAATATTGCTTATTTTGCTTTAATTATGTAAATATTTTATTTTATTTATCATAAATAAAATAATGTTCTATTTTTCTGCACCTGTACGCAACTTGTCCCATATTATGAAATATTAATCTTTAAAACAGCATTTTTTGCAATTATAATGCAATTAATTTTTTGTTTTGAAAAATAAATATCATGCTGGCGCATAAAAAATTTCTTAATCTAAACAAACTTATTTGATAAAACGGATCGGACGTTTCTTGGCTGGCAGCTTGTGTCAAATTCTAGGCAAATGGAGATATGTAAAAAAAGAGATTATGTGTTTTTTGTAGTGAATTGTAATATGGTTTGCTAATCTCGCTGAGGCAGTTGCCTACGCCTCAGGATGATTTTTCGGGGCGGCGGGTGCCGTTTGGTTCGCTGTGGCGAATTTTACACATGCATCCCATGAGTCTCGATGTCCTCTCCGGCAGGCTTGGCTTGCGCGATGGGCTGCAGCGGCTCACGCGACTGGGTGTACCGGCGGGCGAACTTTCGATCGATGTCCGCCGAACCCTGTTAAGCAATCAGCTGGGGCTGGCAGGCCTGCTGCTCACGCAGCCCTTTTTCTGGTCCAACCTGCAGGAGCCTTTCGCCACGGCTACCATCCTGATTTTCTGGCTGCTGACGGGCCTGATGTTCTGGCTCAACCACCGCCGTAAGTATCTAGCTGCCCGCCTGGTCTTCGTGGGTGGTCTCATCAACCTGTTCTATTTTCTGGGACTGATTGTGCCTGCCCGCTGGCCCGAAACCAAAACGGGCTTTATGCTGCTGCAGCTGGCCTTCGCAAGCCTTCCGCTGGTCCTTTTCAGTTTCAAGCGCAACCGCTGGCTGGTGTTGGGGCTGCTGGCATATATGACGCTTCAAATCATGCTCTTTCCGGCTCTGGACCAAGCCCTGGAGCTGATCGACCCGCCCATGAGCTACGAGAAAGCCCACTTCCAGAACTACATGGCTATTGCGGTGGCGGTGCTGGTGCTGGCACTGGCCTTGGGCTTTTACCAGCAGGTGGCCCGCCGGGCTGAAGCCGAAGCCCGCCAGCTGCTCCACGCCTCGACGCAGCAGAACTACCGCCTGCTGGCTCAGGAGCAGGAAATCCGGCAGGCTACCGCCGAACTGCGGGCCACCAACGACTACCTCAGCCAGACCCTTGGTCAGCTCGAAACCCAGCGGCAGGCCCTGCAGGCCCAGCAGCAGCATACCCTTGAAAGCATCCACTACGCCCAGCGCATCCAGCAGACCATTCTGCCCCCCATCGAGCTGATCCGCAGCTACCTGCCCGAAAGCTTTGTCTTCTACCGGCCGCGCGACATCGTCAGCGGCGATTTCTACTGGCTCAACGCCACGTCCGACCGGCTTTTTCTGGCTGTCGTCGATTGCACGGGCCACGGTGTGCCCGGAGCCTTTATGAGTGTGCTGGCCTACAGCCTGCTCAACCAGATCGTGAGCGAGCAGCCGGGCCTGCCTGCCGATGAGCTGCTCACCCAGCTCGATACGCGGGTGCGCCAGACCCTGCGCCAGCAGGGCAACGACGACGAAACGCTCGACGGCATGGACCTGGGCCTGTGCATCTTCTCGCTGCACGAGCCGGTACTCGAATTTGCCGGTGCGGGTCGCCCCCTCTACCAGCTGCGCGATCGCCAGCTCATCCGATACGAAGGCGAACGCCTGCCCGTGGGCGGTGCCCAGTTCAAGTACAAGCCCTACCGCAGTACCCGCATCGACCTGCTGCTCGGCGACCGCTTCTACCTCTTTACCGACGGTATTACCGACCAGTTCGGTTACGACGAGGAAGGCCGCAAGCGCAAGTTTACGCCCGTGCGCCTTCAGGAATGGATCGTCATCAACCACAGCACCTCCCTGCGGCGGCAGGAGCAGATTCTGGCCCGTCTGCTCAGCGAGTGGCAGGGCAAAGAAGAACAGCTCGATGACCTGACGCTGCTGGCCTTCGAGTGGCGGGGCTGACGCGAAATCCCATTTGCAGTATCTTGCAGGCCGGTCGGCCCCCAGCGGGCTGCCCGACTGCCGCGTGAAACAGTCCCAACCCGAGGCCGAAGTGCTCCTGAGTCAGCCCCTGCCGCCACCGGCGGCCCGTCCGCTCATTGGCCTGCGTTCGGCTGTTCTGTTGGTGGTGGCCAATATGATCGGGGCCGGCGTTTTCGGCATCACCGGCGATCTGGCTCAGTTCATCCCCTCGCAGTCGGCCCTGCTCATGGCGTGGGTGGCGGGTGGCTTCATGGCCCTGTGCGGGGCCTTGTCCTATGGCGAACTGGCGGCCCGCCTGCCCCGTTCGGGCGGCGAATACCATTTTCTGAGTGCGCTCTACCATCCGGCCCTTGGCTTTGTGTCGGGCTTTACCTCGCTGGTGGTGGGTTTTGCCGCTTCCATTGCGGCCAATGCCACCGTCTTTGGCATTTACGTCGCCACCCTCGTACCGGGCCTCGATCCGGTGTGGGCGGCCTTGGGCCTGCTTACGGGTCTGAGTCTGCTGCATACCTTCAACGTCCGGATTGGGGTTGCGGTTCAGGATGTTTTTGCCGCCCTCAAGGTCGGGCTGATCCTCGTTTTCATTGCTGCGGGCCTGTTTTTCTTCGATCCCCGGGCTGCCGGCGTGCCCGCAGTGGCGATACTGCCCTCGGCGTCGGACTGGGATTTCATTTTTAATGGAGCTTATGCCCTGGCCCTCATTAGCATCTATTACGCCTACCTGGGCTGGAACGCCTCGGTCTATCTGGCGGGCGAGGTGCGCCAGAGCACCCGCAACGTACCCCTTTCGCTGATTGGGGGCACGCTGCTGGTGTTGGTGCTCTACTTGCTGCTCAACTACGTGTTTCTGCGCAGCGTACCCCTCGAAACACTCACCGGCAAGGTCGAAATCGGTGCCCTGGCTGCTGAGGCCATCTTTGGACGTGCTGTCGGGGGGGTACTTTCGGGTCTCATCGCCTTTGCTCTCATTTCGTCCTGCTCGTCGATGATCATGGTTGGCCCGCGCGTAACGGCCGCCATGGGCGAGGACTTTCCCATTTACCGCATCCTGACGCAGCGTAGCGGTCAGGGTGGCCCCAGGTACGCCCTGCTGGCTCAGTGGCTGGTGGCGGCTGCGCTTATCGTTTCGGCCAGCTTCGGCCAGATTCTGCAGTACATCGGCTTCACGCTGAGTCTCTTTTCGGCCCTGACAGTCTTTGGTGTATACGTGCTGCGCCGCCGCGGCGGAGCCTATACGGGCATACGCGCGTGGGGTTACCCTGTTACGCCCGCGCTCTTCATCGGGCTGTGCCTCTGGATGGTTATTCAATCGCTGGTGAGCACCCCCCTGACGGCCGTAGCCGGTCTGGCAACGATCGCAACCGGGCTGCTGCTCTACGTCGTGAGCCGCCGTGCAGCCTGAGGAAGTACGGGCCGCAGGGCAGACCGCCGCACTTCAGCAATCCATTTTAGATTTTATTGAAAAATATTTTTATTTTACTATTTGTCAAAATAAAATATTTAAATTTATGATATTAAACTAAAACTTTGTTAATCGCCTGCCTAAAATCCTTCCGGCAGCTTGATCTTTTCAGTCGGTCAGTTTCGACAGATGGAGCAGGCGGTAGCCTGCGGCAGGGTCCTGCCCCGCCAGCGGCAGCATTAGGGTTCCGTTTTCAGTTTGTGCGCCGCCACCCGCTGGGCGAAAATTCACCGGCCAGGCTTGGTGCACCAGCTGCCGGCGACTCCGGCCCGTGGCGGAGTCGATGCGCCAGAGCCGCAACGTACCCAGGGGGTCGGTAGCCTCGGTGTAGAGCTGCAGGCAGGTTGTGGTCTCTTGGGCGGTCATCAGCAGCTTGCCCCCTCGTCGGAAGAGAGCGGCCGACCAGCGGAGCCGCGGCCCCCGTTCTTCGAGGTCGAAGGCCAGCGTCAGCAGGTCGCTATCGCTTTCGGCCCACGACCAGCGCAGCAGCTCGCCTTCGATGCGGAACTCCTGCAGCTGGAAGTTCGCCCCCCGGCAGTAGCGTTCGCGCAGGGTGTCGGCCAGAGGCAGCGTCAGGCTGTCGAGGCGACGCAGATGCCTGCCTTCGGCCACAAAGCGGTAGAGGCCCCAGGCCACCCAGCTTTCGGTACCGTTGCGCAGCCCCAGGCCGACGGCATGTCCCAGCACCGCACCTACCACCGGCAGGCCCCGCGCATCGAGGGCCAGTGCGGCTTGCCACGCTACGGGCGCGGGCCAGTCGAGGTCGGCTGCGGCCAGCTGCCGCTGTTTCGGCTCGTAGGCCAGCAGTTGGGGGCGGCTGCCGGCATGGCTCGGGTCGAGGAGCAGGTAGAGGGTATTGTGGCGGTCGGCGGCCAGGCTGCGCAGCGTGTGGTTGGCTGTGGGCCAGCTCACTTCATGCTGCCACTGCAGCCGTCCCCCATCGGCAAAGACCGAGACCAGAGTCCGGCGGCGGGCGGGTGCCTCGTGCCGGTTTTCGCTCCACCAGACGAGGCGTTGGCCGCCGTCGGACACCAGCACCGTATCCCACCAGTTCCAGGCCCGCTCGCTGTAATAACACGAGAGGGTTTGGAGAGGCCCGAGGGGCTTGCCCGCCAGATCGAAGAACTGCACCACCGCCCGCAGGCCGCCGAACTGCAGGTCGGGCAGCCGGCCCACTACCGCCAGGCTGCTGGCCAGGCGCAGCAGGCGCAGGCCTGTAGGCCGCTGGGCGTGGGGGGCATCGACGGGCGTCTGGCTCACCAGCTCGAGGCTCTCGGCCGCCTGGCCATATACGCGGGGTGGCTTGGGGCGTACCTGCACGAGCCAGGTACCGCTCCAGCGGCGGTCGCGCAGCCTGTACAGCTCCTGCAAGTAAAAAAACGCATCGCCCCGCCCGGGCACCAGTTCGGGTGGAGCAGTGGCGTAGGCATCCGCCGCAAAGACGGGCGGTTTAAAGACCGCTACCTGCTGGGCCAGCACCCCGACGGGCAGCATCGCCAGCAGCAGCCAAACCAGCTTCAACATCTTTCAAGTTTAGCAGCAGGCACGATTCCGGCAGATGTGTGGCCATTCCAAAATTTTACCCGCCCCATCGGTTCACGCTATGCACATCGGTTCAGGGTCAGCAGCCGGGCTGCCGTCGATGGTTACCCTCCGGAGATTTTCCGGACTTAAAATCGGTTCCAAAGGGCAGAAATTCGAAGTTATTTTTTAGGTTTGCTTAAAGTATTTTGCCATACTATCTGGTGGGATCTAGAGATCAGGTTTTAGGCGAACTAAATTCAATATGGCCGCGTTGATGTATATTGCCACCTGAAAAAACTATGCGATACCTCTGCTTCCTGTTGCTGGCAGCCTGGGCCTGCACGAAGCAGCCCGAAAATCGTCCCGCTGCCAGCCCTTCGCCGCCCGCCGTGGCTACGACCTCGATTCTGGCCGATGCCCTGCGTCAGCTTCTGCCCGACAGCATCGAGGTGGTGGCCCTCATGGGGCCGGGGGTCGATCCTCACCTCTACAAGCCTACGCCTGCCGACCTGCAGCGGCTGCAGCAGGCCCGGCTTGTTGTAAGTCATGGCCTGGGCCTGGAAGGCCGACTGCTCGAGGCTCTGCAGGCGACGGCCCGCCGCCGACCCGTCGTCGAAGCAGGCGGCCTCGTGGACGAAACGCTGCTCATCTACCCCGACAGGCAAACTCCCGATCCCCACCTCTGGCACGATGCCGGTCTCTGGCGCGAAAGCACCTATGCGCTGGCCGATACCTTGGCCCGTCTCCTTCCCGAACTGGCCGAAACGCTGCGCCGTCGTGCCGACCGCCTGGCCGATAGTCTCGGTGCCCTCGATCGCTGGGCAAAGGACGAGCTGGGCAGCCTGCCTGCCGACCGCCGCCTGTTGGTTACGGCCCATGATGCCTTTGCCTACTTCGGTCGGGCCTATGGCTTCGAGGTGCACGGTGTTCAGGGGCTTTCGACGACCGCCGAAGCGGGCCTGCACGACGTGCAGCAGCTCATCGACCTGCTGGTGGCGCGGCGCGTGCCGGCTGTGTTTGTCGAGTCGTCGGTACCCCGCCGTTCGGTCGAGGCCGTCCTCGAGGGCTGCCGCAAGCGCGGCCACGTGTGCCGACTGGGGGGCGAGCTTCATTCCGACGCCCTCGGTGCTCCTCCGGACGATAGCTACGCCGCCACCTTCCGCCACAACGTAGCGACGATTGCCCAAGCCTTGCGGACTCCTCAGCCATGAACCGCCACCACCGCCCCGCTGAACGGGTCGTCGAAATCCACGATCTGACCGTGGCCTACGGGCGGCGGCCCGTGCTCTGGAACATCGATGCCGATCTGCCCGCGGGCCAGCTCATTGCCATCATCGGGCCTAACGGTGCGGGCAAGTCGACGCTGCTCAAAGCGATGCTGGGGCTGGTGCCGCTTGCAAGCGGCTACGTGCGTTTCTGGGGGCAGCCCTTCCGGGCGGTGCGGCAGCGGGTGGCCTATGTGCCTCAGCGTGAGTCGGTGGACTGGGATTTCCCGGCCACTGTGGCCGATGTCGTGTTGATGGGCCGCTACGCCCAGCGCAGCTGGTGGCTGCGCCCTTCGGCTGCCGATCGCCAGCTCGTCGATCGCTGCCTCGAGCAGCTGGGCCTGAGCGAGCTGCGCGACCGTCAGATTGGCCAGCTTTCCGGCGGGCAGCAGCAGCGGGCCTTTCTGGCGCGGGCCTTGGCCCAGCAGGCCGACCTCTACCTGATGGATGAACCCTTTGCTGGCGTTGATGCCGCTACCGAAGCCCGCACGCTTGCATTGCTCGAATCGCTGCGCGATGCCGGCCAGACGGTCGTCGTCGTCCATCACGACCTGCATACGGCAGCACGCTATTTCGACTGGGTGCTGCTGCTCAACCTGCGCCTTGTGGCGGCGGGGCCGGTGGCTCAGGTGCTGACTCCCGACCTGCTGGCCCAAACCTACGGCGGCGGGCTCGATCTGCTGCATCAGGCAGGCTCCATTCTTGCGGACGATCTGCTACCTACCCGCGACCCCACGCATGGCAACCTGGACTGATTGGACGACCTCGCAACTGCCGGTGGTGCTGGCGGGTGTGGCCGTGCTGGCGGGTGCTGCTGCTTTGGTGGGGTGCTTTGCCTACCTGCGTCATCGCTCGCTGGCAGCCGATGCCGTGGCCCATGCCCTGCTGCCGGGCCTATGTGTGGGTTATTTGCTGGCGGGCGAACGCTCGCTGCCGGCTTTGCTGGCCGGCGGTTTCGCTACCGGCTGGCTGGCACTGGTGCTGCACGAGCGGCTGACGCGCCGCGCGGGCATCCGTCCCGATACCTCGCTGGCGGTGCTGCTGTCGGTATTTTTCGGAGCCGGGGCTTTGCTGCTCTCGCGTATCCAGCGGCTGGGTACGGGTACGGCGGCAGGTCTCGACCATTTCCTTTTTGGCAGTGCGTCTACGCTCGTCGAGGGCGATGTGCTGCTGGTTACGGCACTGGCGGCTTTGGTGGTAGCCGTGCTGGCGGTGTGCTGGCGGGCCTTCTGGCTGGTGAGTTTTGATCCGCAGTACGCTCAGGTAATCGGCCTGCCGGTACGCTGGCTCGAGGGGGTGCTGGCCCTGCTCACTGTCGGGGCCGTGGTGGCGGGGGTGCAGGTGGTGGGAGTGGTCTTGATGGCGGCTCTGCTGGCGATTCCGGCAGTAGCCGCCCGCAGCTGGACCGACCGCCTGGGCCCGATGTTGGGGCTGGCGGCAGCGGTAGCGGTGGCGGCGGGCATCGGGGGAACGCTCATCTCGGCGGGGGGTTCAGGTCGACCTACAGGCCCGTGGGTGGTGCTGGTGCTGGCGGGGGCGGCTTTGGGATCGCTGTTGCTGGCTCCGGGGCGCGGGCTGCTGGCGCGAAGCCTGCGGCAGCAGGCCACGGCCCGACGCCTTCAGAATGAAAACGTGCTCAAGGGCTTCTGGATTCTGCACGAGCGCGGCGAGAACCGCCCCCTGGCCGAGGGCGAGCTGGCCCAGCGGGGCTTGATCCGCCAGCGGTTTCTGGCCGCTACGCTGCGCCGACTGCGGAGCCGCGGCTGGGTGGCGGGCGATGCCAAGGGCTGGTCGGTTACATCGGCGGGCCTGACCGAGGGGCAGCGCATCGCCGACCGCCACCGCCGCTGGGAACGCTGGATGGCCCGCCACCTGCAGCTCCCCGACGATCACCTGCACGATGCCGCCGAAGCCCTCGAACATCTCAGCAGTTCCGATCTCGATGACCGCCTGCGCCGCGATCTGGACGAAAATCCGCCTTCGGAAATCGACTGAGCGAGGGCAGAGAGGCCGCCGGCCATGCCCAATTTCCGATATGTACAGTTCATCTTTGTTTCAGGCGCATTATGCTGTGCCGAGAGTCTTTAGCACCAGAAATGACATGGTGCCGCGCGAGTGGAGCATGAGGGCCATCGATTTGATTTTTTCCAGGTGGGGTTTGGGTCGGCGATCGCCTTGGGTGAAGGAAGGGCCGCAGGTTTTGCAGCGATAATGCTGCTTGTTCTCTTTTATTCGGTTTTTTTTAAAACAATTATATATAAAAAATATATCAATCAACTTGTGCAAACAAATGATATAGTAAAAAAATCTCTATAGAGCTAAAGACTCTCCAATTTTTAATATAGAATCATTCTGACTTTTTCCCTGAGAGTAGCCACGAGTGCAGTCATCCTGCCACATGCAATCGCACCTCGCGGCGGGCGGCTTGATTCATGGACAAGTGATTTGGCAAAAATTCAGCGGGCACATGCCAAGGGACAGTCGCAGCATATGTCGTCTGGATTCACAAAAAAATAATGTTTTGTAATAATTAGTTAATCTTTAGCTTACACTTAGTTGCTTTTAGGGCCTGAATTTGTAGGATTAAGTTGGGCCATAAATATGCAAAAGCTTTACACTCGCATTGTTCTGGTTGGATGCTTGGTTCTGGGATTAGCCCAGCAGCTCCTGGCACAGGTGTCAATCACCAGCTGCACCACACCGACTGTCGAGGACTTTAATAGTCTGCCTTCACCCACCACCCACTACACGGGGCCGACGTATTACAGCGCATCGAGCAACGCGTCGGTAGGCAATGTGGTGGTCAATCCGCCCACTGCGCCCACCAATACAGGTGGGGTCTACCGCTACAGCTGTTTGAGTGCCCCGACCGATTTTGCTTTCGGTTCCCGCCCCTCAGGCGCTACGGGTACGGTTTACATCGGCGTGCGCTTTCAGAACAACACAGGAAAGCCTATCACGAGTCTTTCGGTCACTTATAGAGGGGAACAGTACAGTGTTGCAGAGAACGCTAACAATATCAATACCAATACTTTTTCATATCAAATCAATGCAACAAATCTAACAACAGGAACATGGACAAATGTTGCGGCACTAAATTTTGAGCAAGTGAAAAACTGCAGTGACCAATCCGGGTGCAGTTGTGTAAATAATAGTAATCAGTGCGCTGGACTTTGCGGTAACTCAGCCGGAAATTTTAGAACAATAAGCGGAACGATTTCGGGTCTATGTCTGCAACCAGGCCAAACAATAATGTTTCGTTGGACTGACCCAAACGACCCTGCGAATGATCACCATATGGCAATTGATGATGTGGAGGTTACCCCTACCTGCCTCGATGTAACGATTACGCCCACGGGGCCATTGACTTTGTGCGTGGGAGCGACGCAGACCCTGACGGCGAGCGGGGCGAATACTTATAGCTGGAGTCCGGCTACCGACCTTTCAGCGACGAACGTAGCGGCACCGGTATTGACGGCGGCGACGACGGGCACGCGGACGTACACGGTAACGGGCACCGATGCAAACGGTTGCACGAACAGTGCGACGGTAACGGTAACGGTGAATGCGAATCCGACGGTTTCGATTACGCCGGCGGGGCCGGTTACGGTTTGTTTGAATGAGAACCTGACCTTGACGGCGAGCGGAGCGACATCGTACGTGTGGTCTCCGGCTACAGATTTGAGCAGCACGACGGTTGCCAATCCGTCGGTTACGACGAGTGCGGTCTTTGGCCCGAGAAATTATACGGTAACGGGCACGGATGCGAACGGCTGTACGAACTCGGCGCAAGTTTCGGTCGAAGTGATTGCACTGCCGGTAGCGACGGCGAGTGCGACTCCGGCAACGATCTGTGAGTACGAGACCTCGGCCCTGAACGCGACGGGCGGCACGAGCTACGCTTGGACACCGGCGACGGGCCTTTCGGCGACGAACGTTGCGAACCCGACCTTTACGCCGACGGGCGCGGGCAGCTTCACGTTCACGGTTACGGCGACGGCAGGCACGGGCTGTACGAGTTCGGCGCAGGTTACGGT
>CALDDN010000020.1 GCA_937936615.1 uncultured Bacteroidia bacterium
CCAAGTAAGGCGACAGGGTATAGAGTTCGTTCAGGCCCTGAATGCGCAGGTTGCGTTCGAAAATGGTTTTACGCCCGAAGTCCGTCAGGTTGGGCAGGTAGCCGCCGACGGGGTTTTGAACCTGCTGCCGCGCCGCCGCCGCCAGAAAGGCCCGATCGGGGCCGTAGCAGACGGTGGCCCGCGTCCAGGCCAGGCGGGCCTGCCAGAGGCCGCCCAAAGCCCAGTACCAAGAAAGAGAAGCGTATAAGTTTCATTTTCATACACTTAAGAGATAAATTAATCGCTAACTTAGTTAATTTTTATCTAGCACAATGATAACATCTATTTGTCAAATAGCCGCGTGCAATTCGACCAAGTTTTGAACTTTTTCGGCCGAAGCACCCGATATCCCGCATTCTTCCGGCTAGTGAATACCTGAATCGTCAGACTGAGCAACATAAAGCAGCCTCGGAGGGCGGTTCGATTCGGAATAGGGTTCGGAAAACTTACACCGGCACGTGCCCCAGCTGGTAGCTGTCGGGTTTGAGTGCCGCGCTGCGGCGGCGGCGATGCAGTTCCTTTTGAATCAGGGTCAGCTCGCGGCCCGACTGCCCGGCAATCGACGAGTTCTCCTGTGCACGCCGGAAGAGGTAGGGCAGCACAGCTTCAAGGGGGCCATAGGGCAGGTACTTGGCCGTCCGGAAGCCATACTGGCTCAGGTTGAAGGTCAGGTGGTCGGACATACCGTAGAGCTGCGAGAAAACGAGGTGCGGGTGGTCGGGAGCGATTTTGTGGTCGCGGGTATACTGGACCATGAGACGGCAGCTTTCCTCGTTGTGGGTACCGGCGCAGACGGCAAATTTGTCGAGCCGCTCGAGGATGTAAAGGGCCGCCTCGTTGAAGAGCTGATCGGTGGCGGCTTTGGTCGTGTTGAGAGGGGTCGGGTATTTGAGCTGGTGGGCGCGGGCGTTTTCTTTTTCCAGATAGGCTCCGCGAACGAGCTTGACGGCCGGAATAACGTGGCGGCGGCGCATGCCCAAAAACAGCTCCTTGAGGTAGTCGAGCCGGTCGTGCCGGTACATCTGTACGGTTGTATAGACGATGGCCCGTTCCTTGTTGTACCTGGCCATCATCTGCTCGACGATGCGGTCGATGGTGTCCTGAATCCAGCTTTCCTCGGCATCGACGAGAATGGCCTGACCCGCATTGGCAGCCGCCTGACAGAGGGTTTCGAGGCGTTCGACCAGGTGGTCGTACTGGATTTTGTCGTAGCCGTGGAGTTCGCCGCCGGTCTGCTGCGCTTTTTCCAGGATGGCAAAACTGCCCAGGCCGGTAAGCTTGACCGCAATGTAGGAGACTTCCTCGCGGTGGCGGGCAAACTCGATGGCAGCCAGCACCTGCTCGAGGCAGGCGTTGTAGCCCACCTCCGATTTCTGGGCTTCAACGGCGTAGTCGAGAATAGACCCTACGCCGTACTGCCAGAGCTGCTCGATGCGGGGAATGCTCGTTTCGAGCGAGGTACCGGCGCAAAACTGGTTGAAGAAATAGCTGTTGATCAAGCCCCGAACAGGCAGGCGCAGATCGAGGGCCAGCGATACGAGCGGCGGCCCAATCTTGACCAGCGACTTGTACTTGATCGAATTGAAGAGCAGCAAAGACTTGCGCAGATCGGCATCTGACTTGTAGCGAAAAGCCACTTCGGTGTTATCGAACGAGATGGCTTCCAAGTCGGCCTGTGGGTCGTAGCCTTCCGCCCATTCTTCAATGCGGAGTTTTTCGATTTCGTAGGGGGGCGAGACTTCGTGGGTTTCGGCTTGCGGGTCGGGCGGTGGGGTGGCCATGGTACTTTGGAATTACAAGGTAAATTTACGCCAAAGCTTCAGCCCTTCAATGCCTAAGGCAGCGAAGGGGTTCAGGATTTTTTGAGCTGCTTTTCAATAGCAGGAAGGCAGCCGTTTGCGCAATTTTCCGAACTTCAAGCCAGAATTTTTGCCACCATGATCGACACGCCCTCGCGCCTCAACATCTCACAGCGGGCCGCCCAGCTGCCCGCCTCACCCATCCGCAAACTCGTTCCCTTTCAGGAGCAGGCCGTGGCGCGGGGCATCCGCGTTTTTCATCTCAACATCGGCCAGCCCGACATCCCCACACCGCCCGTCTTTTTCGAGGCCATCGAAAAAGCCCAGCTCAAAGTCCTGGACTACACCCACTCGGCGGGCACGCGCAGCTTCCGCGAGAAACTGGCCGCTTACTACAGCCGGCTGGCACCCGGCATCACCGCCGACGATGTGCTCACCACCACCAGCGGTTCAGAAGCCATCCGCTTCGCCATGATGACCTGCCTCGATCCGGGCGACGAGGTCCTGGTCATCGAACCGACCTACGCCAACTACAAAAGCTTTGCCATCGAAGCAGGGGCCACCCTCAAAGCCCTGACCAGCCGAGTCGAGGACGACTTCGCCCTGCCGCCTGTGGCCGATCTGGCTGCCGCCATCGGGCCGCGTACCCGTGCCTTGCTGCTGTGCAACCCCTCCAACCCGACGGGCAAACTCTATTCGCCCGACGAACTGGAAGCCATCCGCCAGCTGGTACTCCAGCACGGGCTGTATCTCTTTTCGGACGAAGCCTACGGCGAGTTCGTCTACGACGGCCTGTCCTACACCTCGGCACTGGCCCTGCACGGCATCGAAGAACAGGTGCTGGTCATCGACACGCTGTCGAAACGCTATTCGGCCTGCGGCTCGCGCGTCGGTGCCCTCATAACCCGCAACCGGACGGTCTGGAACGCGGCCCTTAAATTCGCCCAAGCCCGCCTCTCGCCCCCGACCCTGGGCCAGATCGGTGGCGAAGCCCTGCTCCAACTGCCCGAAAGCTACTACGCCGAGGTACGCGACGAATACGCCCGCCGGCGCGATTTTGTCCTCGAAGCCCTGCGGTGCATGCCGGGTGTCCTCGTGCCCCAGGTATCGGGCGCATTCTACGTCATGCCCAGGCTGCCCATCGACAACAGCGACCGCTTCTGCCAGTGGCTGCTCGAATCCTTCGACCACCACGGACAGACCGTCATGCTGGCACCGGCCACCGGTTTCTACATCACCGAAGGACTGGGCCAGCAGGAAGTACGCCTGGCTTACGTTCTCGAAATCGACGACCTGGCCCGAGCAATGGAATGCCTGTCCAGCGCATTGGAAGTCTACCCAGGGCGGATGGCCACGGCCTGAGGCTCCCTGACGTCCAAATACACGGCTTGCACCGACCGGAGAATGCAGCCGATCAGCGGTTCCCCTTCCGGCTCAACAAAGACAGCAGCCCCGTAGCCCCGAACATCAGTCCGCAGGCAATGGCGTTGTACCACAGAAAACCTAAATCGGTTGTCAGGTAGAGTCCGATGATCACGGCTTCGGAGGCCACAGCCGACCAGAACACCTGACTGCCTGTGATGCGCGGCCACGAAATGCCCACCAGAAATACGCCCAGAATCGTTCCGTAAAAAAGCGAGCCCATGATGTTGATGGCCTGAATCAGGTTATCGACCAGACTGGCCGTACAGGCAAAGCCAATGGCCACCAGGCCCCACAGCAGCGTGATACCCTTCGAGAGACGCACCTGCCGGCTTTCGGACAGAGGTTGTCTGCGCAGACGCAGCAGGAAATCAACCACCGTAGCCGACGAGAGGGCGTTAAGCTCGCCCGCGGTCGAGGACATCGACGCACTCAGGATGACCGCCAGCAACAACCCGATCAATCCCACGGGAAACCACTCCAGAATGTAGCTCAGGAAAATATAGTCGCTGTCGGTAGCGTAGGTACTGCCGTATTCAGCGGCTACAGCCTGGCGGTAGTGCTGGCGCAAGGCGGCCAGAGCGCGGTCGTGCTGTCGGTAGGTTTCATGAGCCAAGGGCGGGGCCGTCGGATCAATCAGCGCAAAAGCAGCCTCGCGGCGGGCAGCAACACGCACGGCATAATCGGCTTCCAACTGGGCCATTTCGGAACGAGCCTGCAGCGCACTGCGGTCCAAGGTCGGATTGAAATAAATGGGGGCCGGCGTGAAGACAAAAAACACATAGACCAGAATGCCCGCCAGCAGAATCATGACCTGCATCGGAATCTTGAACAGCCCATTGAACAACAGGCCCAACCGCGAGTCGGTCAGCGATTTGCCCCCCAGGTAGCGGCCCACCTGCGACTGATCGGTTCCAAAATACGAGAGCGACAGGAAAAAGCCGCCTAACAAACCTGACCAGATCGTATACCGCTCGTTGAAATCGATCCGCCAGTCGATGGCCTGCAGCTTGGCACTGGCCCCAGCCACGGTCAAGGCCTGCGCAAAGCCCACCCCATCGGGCAGCAGCGACAGCGTAATGCCAATGGCCACGAGCATGCCCCCGATCATGACGGCCATCTGAAAAAGTTGCGTCTGGCTCACGGCCCGCGTGCCTCCGCTTACCGTGTAGACAATGACCAGCAGACCGATGGCCACAATCGTTACATAGAGATTCCAGCCCAGAATGGTGCACAGAATAATGGCTGGCGCATAGATCGTGATGCCCGCCTGCAGGCCCCGCTGCATCAGAAAGAGCAGCGACACCAGCAGACGCGACTTCAGATCGAACCGCCGTTCGATATATTCATAAGCCGTATATACTTTATACTTATAGTAAAGTGGAATAAAAAATACCGATACAAAAATCATGGCTAAAGGCAGGCCAAAATAGAACTGGATGAAGCCCAGCCCGCTTTCGTAAGCCTGACCCGGAGTCGAAATGAACGTAATGGCACTGGCCTGGGTAGCCATGACCGAAATGCCAATCGTCCACCACTTCTGGGAGGAATCGCCCCGAAAGTAACTCTCGAGGCTGCGCTGGCGGCGGGTTTTCCACGTGCCATAGCCTACGATGAAACCCAGCGTAGCCGCCAGCACCAGCCAGTCCCAGCCGCTCATCCGAAAAGGGCCTCCAGCCCCAAAAGCAGTAATACATCCAGCAGCAGCATCCCCACCACCAGCAGATACCAGCCCCGCCACGTGCCAAACACCGGTACCGGCTGCTCTTCGGGTTCCATTATTCGAGGGACAGGAGGTTGAACAACAGTTTGTAGGCCCCGGGCACCCCCGCGGGCAGCTGCCGGAAAAAGGCCAGCCCCGTATAGACATAATGCCCCTGACCGTAGCGGGCCACCAGCAGGCTGCCCTTGAGTTCGGACTCGCCCGGGTCGTTGCAGCCGAAAATGGGCGCAAACTCTTTGGCCCATTCGGAGGCAAAATAGAGTCCGCGTTCCTGTACCCAGCCCTCGAAATCGGATGGGCCGATGGGATTGGGTCGCGTCAGCACGGGGTGGGCCGGATCGAGCAGGTTCATGGGGGCTGTCTCATCGGTTACGCGATCGCGGCCAATTTTGAGCTTGTAGGGAGCCAGATTCTCAGTTACCAGGCCACGGTTGGTGTTGTACTGCACAATCAGATTGCCCCCCTGCTGCACGTACTGGTTGAGCAGGCTCTGCAGCGTGGTCAGTTCCTTGACGGTATTGTAGGCCCGCACGCCCAGCAGCACCGCTTTGAACGGGCGGAGCTGGTCGAGGGTCAGGCTTTGGGGGTTGAGCCGTTCGACCTCAATACCTGCCTGTTCGAGGCAGTCGGCCACCTGATCGCCCGCCCCTTCGAGGTAGCCGATACGGGAAACACGGGTCTGCAGATCGGCCCGGATAAGCACTTGCTGGGCCGGCGGAAAAACATACTGGTCGTCGATGTGCTCATACGAGAGCAGCACCCGCCCGCGGTCGTAGACTTTGTCGCCAATCTGGGCTTCGGCTGTCAGAATCTGGCGGCTGGGCTGGGCCGGGGGCTTCACCCGAAAATAGAGGAGCGTATCCCAGTCGGCTCTTTTGAGCTTGATCCGGTGATCGCGCGGGCTGGCTGCCCAGCCCTGCGGCAGACGCAGCCGTACGTTGGCCTCAGCCCCCCCCTGCCCGGCCGTTACCCGCACCGCCACAGTCTCTTCCTGAGGTCTGGCAAAGACACGAACCGGTGCAGACAGGCTCAGGTAGACGGGATAACCGATGGCTGCAGGCGTGCGCACCTCGCCCCGCACGGGATCACTCACCCGCTGCTGCACCGGTACCTCCCACGCCAGGTTTTCGCCTTCGATGTTGAGTTCGAGGCGGCAGCGCAAGGCGGGCTGATTTTCGGGCAGGCAGAGCTGGGCTTTGTTTTCGACGACAAACATGCCCGTTTGCTGTGGCTGCACCAGCCAATAGGGCTGCGAGGCGGGCAGGACGGGCAAAATCAGTTTGGGGTTCCACAAGGCCCGCACGTTGAGGCGCAGGGGGGTGCTGCCCGCGCTGTCGACCTTCAGTTCGGGCAGGCCGATGCGCCGGAAGGTCGCACCCTTGCCGCGCCGCTGGATCAGCTCGCAGCTGACCGCGATGCTGTCGCCCGGGGCATAAAGGCTGCGGGCCGTAACGGCATGCACGTAAAGCCCCAAACAGCCCGCGATGAGGGCACGTACCTCGGCCTGCTTGTACCGCTTCCATTCGGCATCCTCGAGCGTTTCCAGCCGCTTGTAAAATTGGACGAGCTTCGGTACGATGTTTTCCGGAGCTGCCGGATTGAATTCGGCAATCAATCCCTCGGCCAGCCGTTGCAGGGCCACGCCGTCGGGCAGGCGGTTCCAGCTCAGGTCGATGCCCTCGAAGATGTTTTTCTGGGCCTGCTGGCCCGCCAGATGCTGGAAGTACTCCAGAAATTCGCCCCGTTCGCCCACCGTGCCAAAGCCCTGACTTTTGTGCTGGCTGCGGCTGCGGGCCGATATCTCGGGCACCGATTCGCCATAAGGCGTAACGTAGCTCCCGACATCGACCGAGAGGTAGCCGTCGGCCTTGAAGCCGCCCCGCTCGCGGAAGAAGAACGGGCTGGTATTCCAGAGGACCCGTTTGGCCCGCCAGGGTTTCAGGCTTTTGAGCTGGTCGGGAAATCGCTTGGGGTCGGCGGCAGCCTCCCAGGCTTCGAGGGCCAGAAGAGTTGAGGCTGTGTGGTGGCCGTGGGTGCCGCCGGCTTCGGTCGAAAAGCGCGTGATGATGAGGTCGGGCCGCAGGCTGCGGATGAGCAGCACCATTTCCTCGAGGACCTGCTCGCGGTTCCAGAATCGGAAAGTCTCCTCCGAGGTTTTGGAGTAGCCAAAATCGTAGGCGCGGGAGAAGTACTGTTCGCCGCGGTCGATGCGGCGGGCCGACAGCAGCTCCTGGGTACGGATGAGCCCGAGCTGGGTTTCGATTTCCTTGCCGATGAGGTTCTGGCCGCCATCGCCGCGGGTAAGCGAGTGGTAAGCGGTGCGGCAGTACTGCTGGTGAGTCAGCCAGGTGATGAGGCGGGTATTTTCGTCGTCGGGGTGGGCAGCCACATAGAGCACCGTTCCGACGGTGCGCAGCCGCTGCAGACCCAGCCAGAGATCGGCAGCCGAGCGGTACTGCGGTTCCTGCAGGGGCAGCTGGGCGGATAGTGGCCCGCAGCTGAAAAGCATCGGCAGCAGGCCCAGAAGCAGTGGTAAGCGGAGGGGAAAAAAATACAACACGCCGGAATCAAGTCAAGGGGAAAGCGGTTCAATGCCGCAAAAGTAGGCCATTCGGGCCATTTGGGCCACGCGGGGCAGCACAGCTTGCAAAAACCTGTAAGTTTGCAGGCGACCCGCCGGTGCGGTCGCGCCGGCCATCCGACTGCTTCATGCTGCGCAAAATCACTGCCGCTCCGGCGTTTGTCCCTACCCTCATTGCTGCTCTGGTGCTGCTCCTCGTCAGCTGCATCTACTTTCATCCGCTGCTGGCGGGCAAGCTGCTCAAGTCCTCGGACGTGATCCTGATCCACGGCATGCAGAAGGACATTTTCGACTACCGGGCCGCCCACCCGGGCGAGGATGCTTTCTGGTCGACCTCGATGTTCAGTGGCATGCCGGCCTACACCATTCACTACGAACCCGAGGGCAACCTCATCAAACAGATTCAGCGGGCCATGCGGGCCATACTGCCTGAACCCATCCCGCATTTTTTTCTGGGGATGCTGGGCTTTTTCTTTCTGTTGCGGGTGTTTGGAGTCTCGGTGTGGCTGGCCTTGGCGGGGGCTTTTGGTTTCGGTTTCTTCTCGTATCACATCATCATCACCGAAGCGGGACACGGGGCCAAGCTCGCCGCCCTGATGTACGGCCCGGCCGTTCTGGCCTCCATCGCCTGGACTTTTCGGGGCAATCTGCTGGCGGGGGCAGCCCTGCTGGCCCTGGCCATGGGCTTCGAACTGACGTCGAACCACGTGCAGATCACCTACTATCTGGCAATTATCGTGGGCTTGTATGGCCTCTACGAGCTGGTGCGCATGGGACGGTCGGGGCAGCTCAAACGATTTGTGCTGGCTCTGGGGGCCATGGTCGGGGCCGTAGGGGTTGCTCTGCTGATGTCGGCCATCACGCTGCTGCCCTTGTATGAATACAATGCCTACTCGATCCGTGGGGCTTCGGAACTGCAGGTCGAACCCGGCGAGCGGGAGGAGCGTCCGGGGAGCAAAAAAAGCACCGGTGTAGACCGCGATTACGCTTTCAACTGGTCGAACGACCGCGACGAACTGCTGACCCTGCTCATGGCCAATGCCAAGGGGGGCAGCTCCTCGGCCAAAATCGACCGCTCGTCGGTGCTGGTCAAAGAACGGGGCGATCAGATGATGGACTACCCCTGGCCGATGTACTGGGGTACCCAACCCTTTACCTCGGGGCCGACCTACGCCGGTGCGCTCATTTGTTTTCTCTTCATTCTGGGCCTGATTCTCGACCGGACAGGCCTCAAGTGGGTCATCCTCTACTCGACCCTGCTATTTATGATCATGTCCCTGGGTAAAAACAGCTACGGCATACCCGAAGTACTGATTTTCTTTTCGATTCCCGCCGTTTATCTCCTGACCTATAAGAAGGTAAATCAGCTCAGCCCGCCGGTCTATGGGCTGGTGCTGGCTCTGGGCGGGTTTCTGCTGGCCACGGCCATCGGGGGCGACCCAGCCAAAACCTACAAGCTCACCGACCTGTTTTTCGATTACCTGCCGCTGTACAACAAGTTTCGGGCACCGGCCTCCATTTTAGGCATGCTGGGGGCCACGATGCCCTGGCTGGCCCTGCTGGGGGTCCATGCCTTCTTCCAGCCCACTACCGATGCGGCCATGCGCCGCCAGGCTCTTTTTGTAGCTGCCGGCGTCACGGGGGGCTTGTGCCTGATCGCTTTGCTGGCCCCCGGACTGCTGCTCGATGGCAACTTCAAAAATGAGCAGGACAGCCGCCTGCCGGCCGAGATCGTCCCTGCCCTCGAAGCCGAACGCGCCCGCCTGCTGCGCAACGATGCCTTCCGCAGCCTGGCTCTGATTCTCATCGGGGCGGGCCTGCTCTTCGCCTGGATGCGCAAAATGATCAAAAGCGAACAGAGGGTCAGCCTGGCTTTGGCCGCGCTTATCCTCCTCGATTTATTCGTCGTCAACACGCGCTACCTCTGGACCGAGGGCTATCAGACCCGGGATGAGTTTGAAGCCAATTTCAGGATTCGCGAAGCCGACCTGTTTGTCAAACAGAATTTCCCCAATCAGTATTTCCGGGTTTTCCCTACGACGCGCAACCCCTTCAACGACAGCATGACCCCCTACCACCTGCGGTCGATCGGGGGCTACAACGCAGCCAAAATCAAACGTTACCAGCAGCTCATCGAAGCACACATCAGCCAGTTCAACGCCAACGTCATCAACATGCTCAATACCGAGTTCATTTACCTGAGCCGCGAGGCCGGCATACCGGCCCTGCAGCTGCTGCACAAAACTCAGGACGGCGAACTGGTCTACCGCAATCTGGCCAACTACGGCCCAGCGTGGATCGTGCAGGATGTGCAGGTGGTGCCCACGCCCGACGACGCGCTGGCCCAGCTCGACTCGGTCAATTCCTTTGTCATCGCCACCATCGAAGCCCGCCAGAAAGATCTGCTGGGCAGCTTCAGCCGCGATTCCGTCGACCTGAAAAACGAAACGGTGCGCCTCATCCGCCAGAGCAACCGCGAGCTGGTCTACGAATACCAGTCCGACAAGCCCCGCTTCGTAACCTTCAGCGAAATCTACTACCCCAAGGGCTGGACGGCCACCATCGACGGCCAGCCCGCCGAAATCCTGCAGACCAATTTCGTGCTGCGGGGCCTGACCGTTCCGGCGGGTAAGCACACCATCCGGTTCTATTTCGAGCCGACGACCGTAGCCCAGGCTGCGAACTATTCGCGCACTGGCTCGCTGATCTTTCTGCTGCTGGT
>CALDDN010000021.1 GCA_937936615.1 uncultured Bacteroidia bacterium
ACGGCCATCATGAGCTGCTACCTGGGGCTGGTGGTCGGCGATGTGGCCAGCGGCCTGCTCAGCCAGCTGCTGCGCAGCCGTCGGGGGGCGGTACTAGTCTTCCTGCTGCTCTGTACGCTTGTGAGCATCTATTACATCGAACTGGGGCCGGTGTCGAGCACGCATTTCTACAGCGTGTGCTTTGCCCTGGGCTTCTCGGTAGGCTACTGGGCCATTTTTGTAACGATTGCCGCCGAGCAGTTCGGCACCAACCTGCGGGCCACCGTCGCGACGACGGTACCCAACTTCGTGCGCGGGTCGGTCGTGCCGCTGACGCTGGTCTTTGCCACGCTGCGGGACAGCGTCTTTGGCGGGCGGGCCGATGCCAACCTCGATGCCGCCCTGATTGTCCTGGGCCTGAGTTTGGCCATTGCCTTCAGCTCGCTGTATTTTCTGGAAGAGACCTTCGGCAAGGATTTGAATTACGTGGAGGGGGCGTGAGAGGGAAAGAACTATCGAAGGAATAGTGCATTAAAAAAACAAAAGCAAGCCCTCATCCCTAAAATTAATACTTATTTGCAATTTATGATATTGATTTTAAGTACAATACTTTTACAAACAAGCTCTTCCCCTTCGGTGGTGGGCCGGGGTGGGGTTCAAGTACGGCTTGATGCATAGCACGTTGCTCAATCGGCTGAAAATTACTTCATCAATTCTTCATTTTCTTTAGAAGAGGTCAGACTACATCACTTCCGAGCCTGTTTGGCAAATTGCGCTTGGGCCTCTTGATGTTCGGAACACAACACTAACTGGTATTATTAACTACATTCCTACAAATGCGCGGTGCAGTTGCTATAGCTGGGTGCATCAGGGTGAATCAGGTAGCATGTGTTCATCCGCTGGTCGAGCTTGCGATTGTGGCACTGACTGCAATACATGGCAAAAAATCAAAACATGGGTTGGAATTTAAGACTACTGCCGGTATTCGGTTCTGTGCTTTATGCCTTACTGATTTGGGCTGCGGATACCGCTGCCCAAATCGGTTTTGAGCCACTCGAAACCATAACTCTTGACAACCACGGGCTGTGGTACAGACCAGCCACGATATCAAACCACATCTACCCGCACGGCGATAAGCTCTATATCTGGTCGGGGTACGGGCACTTCGATTGCTACGACCGCAACGGCATCTACGAGGGGCAATTCCGGCTCACGTTTGAAAATGATCGGTACGTCAACGAGCAAACTACCGGGGGCGTATTAACGGGCAGTCCCCATTTCGCTTGGAACCGCGATACGCTGATCGCTTCCATGTTTACCGGTACTACCCTGCATCGAGCCGATGGCAGCCAGATTGCCCGAACGGCCTATGCCGACTTCGGCAACTCACACATTTTCTTTCGACCCGCCCAACCCGACCTTCAGGGAATGATGCTTCATGCCTCGGCGGTTGCGCCAGGTCGCGCCGTTTCCTTTGAAAATAAAGTTTACATGCCCCTCACCGTGCGCGAAAACCGCAAGCTTCGTTCCAGAAACCGGGGGCACCCGCCCGTTGGCGACTATTTACTTCACGCCCGGAATTACCTGAACAAGGCCCCGCAATTGGCTTGCATCGACTTGGCAGGCCCCACTGAAGGTAATATTCGTAAAATCAAGCGGCCCTTCGTGTTTGCACCCGTCGATAGCCTGGCTGCGGCCCAGCATGCCCAGGGGTTGTATGCCGGCTACTATACCCGAATACCTGCCCTTGCTATCGACTCGACCCACCGAAAGCTTTACTATACAGTTTCGAGCCTGTCTCATATTTGGATTTTTGATCTCGACTCGCTGACCTTCGATCCGGTTCAACGCTTAGCCAAGCACCAGTATGCAGCCGAATCCCTCGCCTGGTTCCGTGCCAGCGACATGCGCCCGTTCAAGGCTCGAGGCAAGCGCGATCCAAAGAACTATATGGACGGACATAATTACGTCAATCGGCTTTCGTATGCGCGTTCCCGCATCGATATTCAGCTGTTTATAGATTCTAAAAATCAACTGCTATGCCAGGTTACATCACAGCCTTTGTCCGGGCAGGACTCCTTATTCTGGAGCAATATGCTATTAAATGATTCCAAAGCAACCCCATCCATCGACTCCCTCCGCGCCCGCTCCCTCCAAGTCTACGACCTGGCTGCCGAAGGCCGCTTCGTCGGCGAAATCGACGTGCCGCCCCTCTTCCGCATCCTCGAAATCGATTCCAACGGCGACCTCTGGGCCGTCTCCGGCGTCGATGCCACCAGCGTAACCGTCACCCGCTACCGGCTGGTGCGCGGGAACGACTGAAGCACCTCCCCTCCTCGACAATCGCATCGGGCGCGGTCAAAACGCAAGGCCCAAGGACGCAAACGCAAAACGGCCCATCCCTACGTTGAGGCTGCTGGCTGCCGAGGTGTGCGCCCCACCCGACTGAAAAGCAGCCACGTTCTGCACATCGAAGAGGTTACGCACGCCCAAGGTGGTGCGCAGGCGATTCTTCCACCAGCGACGGCTCAAGTTGACGTCCAGCAGGCTGTAGGGATCGATGTACGAGAGACCGACCTCGGTCTCGCTGACGAAGCTGTAGAACTGCAGCCGCCCGTTGTGCTTGAGAAAAGCGTTGATCTCGACCTCGACCTTGGGAATGCGCCAGCCCAGCTGCAGGCTGGCTTCAGGACTGAAGAACCACGCCTGACCACCCGCAGGCCGCAGCCCGACCGGATTCCACAGACCGGCATAAGCCACGCCCACCGTGGCCGAAAGCCGCTCGGTGCGCAGTCCGAGGCTGGTCTGGCCCCCACCGGTGCGGGCTTCGCCCACGTTGATGTACGTATAGCGCAGCGTCTCGATATCGACGAGGGCCATCTGGATGCGGTTGCTCAGGTAGTTGTGATAAGCCAAGCCTTCCCACGTCCAAAGGTAGCGGCCCTTGGCCCGCCGCCAGGCGATCTGGCTCTGGAAATTGGTGGCCCGCTCGGCCTGCAGGTCGGGATTGCCCACAATGTTGTGGTTGACGTCGACGAAGAAGAGATATAGTTCCTTGAGGTCGGGGGCGCGGAAGCCCTCGGCCCACGAAGCCCGGATACTCCAGTGCTCGTTCAGGGCGTAGCGTACGTGCAGCGAGGGAATGAGCGGCGCACCGTAGCGGGTATTCCAGGCGGCCCGCAGCCCCGGGCGCAGCGTCCAGCGGCCGGTGGGGCGGTATTCGACGGTCGTGAAGAGGGCGTAGTCGCCCATCTGCTGGCGTCTGCCATCGATGCGCTGGCCCCAGCCCGTCTGGTGGTTGAGGTCGTAGCCCACCTGGTAGTTGACTTTCGTTCCGGCGCGGTTCATGCTGTAGGTACCGCGGGCCATCCAGTGATCGAAGCGCGAGGTGTCCTGCTGGGCGGGGTTGGCCGTAACCTGCTCGTCGAGGGTTACCAGGTCTTTGCGGTACGTGGTCTTGATGCGGTCGAAATACTGGTGCGAGAACGTCAGATCGAGGTAGCGGCGGTTTTCGATGACGTGGCTGGCAGTCAGCACGTTACTGAGGCGGCGGGAGGTGTGCAGCTCATCGAAGGCGTAGGGCCGGAATCGGCGTGCCAGCACCTCCCCGCGGTTGAGCAGGTCTTCCTGAAAGCCCGACAGCTGGTAGCCCAAATTCCAGCGGCCCACCTGCCGGTGGTAATCCAGCGTGCCGAAGAGCTGGGTGCGCGGCTTCCAAGGGATGCGCCGGGCCTCGGGGTCAGGCGACCAGCCCCCGAAGAAATAGCGGCCCGCCGTCAGGGCGAAGGCATTTTTGCCCAAGCGGGCGGCCACGCGTCCGTCCACGTTCACGCGGTTGACGCTTTCAGTGTAAAAATTAAATTCACCGGTGGGCTTCTGGGTTGGGGCCTGCTTGGTGATGAGGTTGATGACCCCGCCGGCGGCATCGGTGCCGTACTGCACCGAGAGCGGCCCCTCGATGACTTCCACCCGCTCGATGTTATTCAGATTGAGCTGCCCCAGGTCGATGTTGCCGTTCATGCGCCCGATAACCGGCACGCCGTTGATCAGAATCTTGATGTTCTGGCCGCTGAGGCCCTGCAGCGACAGGCTGCTGCCCAGGATGTTGTCGTTGGCGATGCGGATGTTAAGCTCCTGACGGAGCAGGTCGCCCAGATTGATGGCCGCCTGATTTTCGATGCGGGCCTGGTCGTAGACCCGCAGGCGATAGATCGACTGCTGGGCCTTGAGGGGAGCATATTGGGCCGTAACGACCTGGGGCTCGAGCTGGCGTTCGTTGGGGATCAGTTCTACGGTCAGCCAGTCGGGTCGCCGCAGCGTATCGGTGCGCCGGTGATAGCCCAGGTGCGATACCTGAACCACAACCGGCAAAGCCAGCGTACAGCGGGCCTGACCCTGAGCATCGCTCAGCAGACCCTGTATCGACTGGCCGTCGAGGCTGCGGAACTGCACCCAGGCATCGGGCAGCGGCTGGGCGGCCTCCCCCTCCACGACGGGAGCCAGCACCCGCACCCCCTGGGCCTGCAAAACCGCGGGCAGCAACAGCGCAAGGATCGACCAAACGACAAGCAGTGGCATCCAGTTTTTTCTTGATCTATGAACCTTTATTTCTAAATAAAAATAGAATCAGTTGGTTTTAATGATCCGCGCATAGGCCGGGAGGGCACCGTCGATTTCGAGCTTGACCAGGTAGAGACCGGCAGGCAAGGCGGCCAGATCGATGCGCTCGCTGTAGCGCGGGTCGGCAGCCTGCTGGGTCTGGACGAGAAGCTCGCGGCCATCGAGGCTCAAAACCGAGAGGCGGGCCGCCGCACCGGCACGTGGACTTTCGGCTGCGATGTGCAGCAGGTCGGCTGTGGGGTTGGGCCAGGTGGAAAACGAAGCCAGCGAACCGAGGCCGGATCGCGAGCTTGGCACTAGCCCCTTGAAAAAGAGCGAGCGGCCGTTGGCCGTGCCGCCAAAGCCCGTAAAGATGAGCCGCCAGACCTGGGTGCGGCTCACGTTTTCAACAAAATAGACGCGGCGTTGGGCGATCGTCCAGTTGCCGCCCTGCATGTTGAAGGCCTTCCAGTCCGAACCAATGGTGTTGATGGCCGTGGCAAAGGGCAGCCCCGCAGGCACCTGCTCCTGGGTGAGGGGGTCTACGTCGTCGGCCCGAGCGACCCGGACACCGGAGCTGCCAAAGAAGGTGCTGTTGTAGTTGGTCAGAACACCCACGACGGGATAATATTCACCCTGAACCTGGGTGTAGTAGCGGGTGAAGAGCAGGTCCCAGCGGTCGGCGGCGGGTTCGCGGTCTAAGGTCTGGCGGGTGGCGAAGCTGTAGTAGCCGAAGCGTTTGCCTGCAAAAGGTCGGCGGTCGAAGGTCAGGGTATCGCGGCGGCTGTTGTCGAGGCTGGCGATTTCGAGGATAAAGACCTGGGCGTTGTCGGCCAGGGTGATGCCGCGCACCTTGTGCCAGCTGCTGTCGGCCAGCCGCAGGAAAAACACCTTGGTACCCCGCACGATCTGGGTGGGCTGGTCGTAGAGGCCCCAGCCGTAGTCGAAGGGGTTGCGGGCCTCGCGGATGCGGTTGAAGGCCCCGTAGTTCCAGGTCGTATCGCTGTTGTGCAGGCGGTTGGCGGGGGTGAGCTTACCGGTTGTGTCGACCGTCTCGAAGTCATCCACATTGGTGGATGCCAGATAAAGTTGTACGCCTTTGATTTCGTTGATGCGGATGCCGGCCTCTCGCGGTTCAATCTGAAAGGCCAAATCCCAGTCGGCGGCCGGAGCGACGCCGACTACCCCTTCGCTGAAGCTGTACCAGGCATCGCTGGCATAACCCGGTCCCAGCGAAACGGAATCGTTAGCGGTAATCTGTGCCCCAACCGTGGGGCCCAGCAGCAAACTCAGTACTAGAGTGATAAAGTATTTCATCGGCAATCAACAATTATCCTATTTCGAGGGCAAAAGTAGGTTCTGAATCAGGAACAAAATATGAGCGCGGTCAATTTTCAATACAGAATGAAAATTTTGGACAAAATTAATGCTTACTTAGACCAAATCCAAATATCAATCCTATTTTACCCCTTGGCTTTTCTTATCTTTGATGCAACAAACTACGAACTAATACGTAGTACTTATCGAAGTCCGCTACGCGCAACCTTAAAAATGTATTAGCTGTTATCAGGTTCATGAAACGCAAGTCCATCACGCTGACCATAGCCTTCGACGACGATCAGGATGCCGTCATCCAGCTGCCCGAATCGGCGGTCGTGGGTACCACCCTGCCTTTTGTGCTGCCCGAAGCCAGCCACCGACGGGCCGAGGTCGAGCTTTCGCCCGAACTGAAGCTCCTTTCGATCGACCGCCTGCTGGCCCAGGCCCTGGGCAGAGACTCGGCAGAGCTACTGGACCGCCCCCTGACCGAATTGCTGCATTCCGACGACCGCATGCCGCTGCTGAGCCGCATCGGTCAGGTGGCTGCCGGCACGGCAAGCGGCCCGCAGCCGGTGCAGCTCCTCGATGCATCGGGCCAGACGGTGCCTGCCCAGCTCGAACTGGAGGGCCGCTTCGAGAGCGGGCGTTTTGTAGGCTTGCGGGCCATCATCGAACTGAAACGCAAGCAGCCTGAAGCTTCGGCAGCCGCTACCAACGGCACCGCAGCCCAGCAACTGCGCCAGCTGGAAGAACGCCTCCGCCTGACGGTGGATAAAGCCCCCGTGGCCATCTGTATCACCGACGAGCACGGCCACTTCGAGTCGGTCAACGAAGCCTACTGCCAGCTTTACGGCTATCGGCCCGAGGAGCTGATCGGCAAGCCCTTTACGCTGGTCGTCGATCCTAATGAAATCGAAATCTGGCTCGAACGGCACCGCCGCTTCATCGAAAACGGGCGTGAAATTCGGGGCCAGTACCGCGTCTACCGCAAGGATGGACGCATGATGCACATCCTGGCCGATGCCGCCCGCGTCTTTGGCCTCGACGGCAAGCCGCGCAAGGTTACCTACGTGCAGGACATCACCGACCGCCTCGAGATCGAACACGAGCTGCAGAACCGCCTCTCGGAACTCAAAGCCCAGGAAGAGGAACTGCGCCAGAACGCCGAGGAGCTGGAAGCCGCCCAAGAGGAGCTGCGCCGCGCCAACCTGCTGCTCGAAGGCCAGATAGCCGCCATCCGCGCATCGAGTTTGGTAGCCGAGCTCGATCTGCAGGGGCGTTTCATCAGTGCCAACCAGCGTCTTGCCGAAGTCTTCGGTTTCAGCGACCCCCAAGAGCTGGCAGGACTACCCCACAGGCAGTTTGTTCCACCTGATTACCTCGAAGCTGAATACGAGGCGTTCTGGCAGCGGCTGCGGCAGGGCGAATTCTCTCACGGAGAGTACCCGCGGATCGATCGAAGCGGGCGTCTGCACTGGCTTTTGGGTGCCTACTATCCCATTCGCAGCACCGACGGCCAGCCCATCAAGATTCTAAAAATCGCAACCGACATCACCGCGCAAAAGCAGCTGGTGGCCGAAACGGAGGAACACCGCCGCGAGCTCGAGGCCATATTCGCCTCGGCACCGGTGGGCATCAGCATCACCAACGAGCAGGGCGAATACACCTTCGTCAACCAGATGTTCTGCACCATTCACGGCTACGACCAGCCCGAGGAATTGCTGGGCAAGCCCTTCACCATGACCGTGCCCGCCGAACACATCGAGGCCGCCCGCGAGGCGCACCGCCAGGCTGTTGCCCGCGGCGACAGCGGAGTCGCTCAGACCGTGGGGCAGACCCGCGAAGGCCACCTGCTCAACCTGATCGCCAACTGGACGTGCATCCACACCCGCGACGGCGAGCCACGCGTAGTTACCTTCCTGACCGACATCACCCAAAGCAAGGCCGAGGAAGAACGCCTGCGCGACCTCTCGCTCGTGGCCTCGAAGACCGACAACGCCGTGATCATCGCCGACCACCGAGGCCTCATCGAATGGGTGAACGAGGGCTTCGAGCGGGTTACGGGCTATACCCTCGATGAAGTCAAAGGCCGCAAGCCCGGTTCCTTCCTGCAAGGTCCGGAAACCGACCCCAATACCGTGCGCCAGCTGCGTGAAGCCATCGCCGCCCGCCGGCCCATCACGACCGAAATTCTCAACTACACCAAAGCCGGGGTACCCTACTGGCTCTACCTGAGCATCACGCCGGTATTGGATGAAAAGGGCGAGCTGCAGAAGTTCATCGCCATCGAGCGCGACATCACCGAGGAGCGCGTCCTGGCCGACCAGCTCGAGCAGCTCTCACTCGTGGCCTCCAAAACGAGCAACGCCGTCATCATCACCGACAAGTTCGGAGCCATCCAATGGGTCAACGACGGATTTACCAACATCTCGGGCTATACCCTCGATGAGGTCATCGGCCGCAAGCCCGGCTCCTTCCTGCAGGGGCCTGGTACCGATCCGCTGACCGTGCAGCTCATTCGCAAAAAACTCAAAGGAAAAGAATCGTTCACGGTCGAAATCCTCAATTACACCAAGCAGGGCAAGCCCTACTGGCTGAGCCTGAACATCACGCCCATTTTGGACGAATTCGGTACGACGCAACGGTATATCGCCATCGAATCGGACATCACCGAGCGCAAAGCCGCCGAAAGCCGCCTCGAGGAACTATCGCTGGTAGCCAGCCAGACGGATAACGCCGTGGTCATCACCGACCGCTTCGGCAAGACCACCTGGGTCAACGATGGGTTCACTAAAATTTCGGGCTATACCCTCGAAGAGGTGCTAGGTAAAACGCCCGGCGAAGTGCTGCAAGGCCCCGGAACAGACCCCGAGACTGTCCGTCGGATTGGCCAGAAACTGCGTGCCAGAGAGCGGGTGCAGGAAGAAATCCTTAATTACCACAAGAACGGCACACCGTACTGGCTCTACCTGAATATCACGCCCATTCTCGACGAGCACGGCGATCTGGTCAAATTCATTGCGCTGGAAACCGATATCACCGAGCGCAAAGTTGCCGAGGAACGGCTGCGCCAGTTCAACGAACAGCTGCAAAAAACCCTCAAAGACCTGCAGTCGGCTCAGAACCAGCTGCTGGTTTCGGAAAAAATGGCGGCCCTGGGCCAGCTCATCGCCGGCATTGCCCACGAGGTCAATACACCCATCAGCGCGGTCAAATCCTCGGCCCGCAACGTGGCCCAGAGTCTGCCCGAGCTGATGGAACGGCTGCCCGACCTGCTGCAGCAGCTCTCGCCAGCCGAACAGAAAGCCCTGCGCGATTTCATCCAGCGGGCCTTGACTGCCGACGTTACCCTGACAACCAAAGAAGAACGGCAGGCCCGCCGCAGCCTGACCGCTCTTTTCGAGCAGTCGGGCATCGCCAGACCCGACGAGCTGGCCGAAAAGCTGGTCGAAATTCGCATCGTCGATCAGGTCGAGAGCCTGCTGCCGCTCTTCCGCAGCCCGCTGCGCGACCGCATCCTCGATACGGCCTACCAGCTGGGCCAGATCAAGGTCAACATGGGCAACATCCAGATCGCGTCGGAAAAAACGGCCAAGATCATCACGGCCCTCAAAAACTACTCCCACATGCAGACGAGCGACCAGATGACCGACATCTCGCTGATCGACAACCTCGAAACGGTGCTCACGCTCTACTCCAACCAGTTCAAGCACGGCGTTAGGCTGGAACGGGACTTCGAGCAGGTGCCGCCGATGGCCGCCTATGCCGACGAGCTGGGTCAGGTCTGGACCAACATCATCCAGAACGCCATTCAGGCCATGAAAGGCCATGGTACCCTCAGCGTGAGCGTCCGCCAGGAGGGTGACGAGGCCGTAGTACGCATCACCGACAGCGGGCCGGGCATTCCGGAACACATCCGCCACCGGATTTTTGAGCCGTTCTTCACCACCAAGCCCCAGGGCGAAGGAACAGGCTTGGGCCTGGACATCGTCCGCAAAATCGTCGAAAAGCACAACGGCCGGATCGAAGTCGACTCCGAGCCTGGCCGCACCACCTTTACCGTTACCTTGCCTATTCAGTCGGTCGGAGAACTTAATCCAGCCTAATTTTTTTTACTTAGAAGCCGAAATTAAGTAACCCGCAGGATGGTATTTACGTAGTAATGTGTAAGTACCCTAATTTAGTCCTACTCATGCACGACCAAATGCCTAATCATAATTACACATTCTCGTCGCTTCCAACCCAAGCCATGACTTCTTCTATCAAACCCCTTCTGCTCTTTATCGATGACGACCCGATCGCACTCGATCTGATCGTCAAGGAATTCCGCAGCCGCTTGGGCGATGGTCTTCAGTACGAAAAAGCCCAAAGTGCCGCCGAAGCTCACGAGCTGATCGCCGAGGAAATCCGCGATAACGGTCGCCTGCCCGCGATGGTGATCTGCGACTATATGATGCCCGAAAAAATGGGCGACCAGTTCTTGATCGAACTGCACGAGCAATACCCCCAGATTCCGCTGGTGCTGCATTCAGGTCTGGCCGACGCTTCGACCGTCAATTACATCAAGCAGAACTGCAAGCTGCTGGCCAGCCTGCCCAAACCGTGGGACGGCGTAAGCCAGCTCGACACCATCCAAGACGGTCTGCGGGTAACTCGCACCGCTTGACCCCCCCACCCCATCCTTGAGACGAAGAGCGCAGACAGAAAGCTGCGCTTTTTTTATGGCCTGGAGCCTGCATCTACTTAAAATCGCTGAACGGGGCTTTATTCGCCCGAAGCCTTAGCGGGGAACTGTTCAGAAAAACAGACACTCCGTTCGAACCCAAAAGCCTGCCCTTTCGTCTACAGGTACTTGCTTTTCCTCGAAAATGAATTTTAAGCGGGTCCGGTAGCTGAGAGGGAATCTGGAACAGTTTTTGGATTTCTCGTTCCGAAGCCAATCAATGCTTCAGGAAGGAGATCGCCCCTTGAGAACTGCATTTGCAATCCTATTGATGTCTGCCTTGGTGGTACTGGCCTGTGATGCAACCAATCAGGGCGAGCCAACGGCTTCACTGGCACCGCCCGAGCGCATCGAAGACGACCTGCGGGGTGCTCTGTACTGCGACTGCTACAAGCAGATACGCACCAAGGGCCGCTGGACTTTCAGCCCCCAAGGCTACCGCCGCTGGATTCCCCCCCGCATCGAGCGGCACGAGGTGCCCTGCCCGGGCAACATCCTCTTTCTGCATCGGCGATACATCGCCTGATGTCCGGCGGGTTGCTCACGGAATCTGGCTGGCCTGCATGAACTTCTGCGTCAGATAAAGTCTTTGCTGGCTGCTGTCGCGAACCGCCCCAACGCCCGTGAGGTTAAAGCGTGGATTTTCGATGTTGGTGCGGTGGGGCGGGCTGTTGATCCAGGCTCGGAAAGCCTGCTGCGCACTCTCTTCAACCGTTGTCCAGGGGCCATAGTAGACGTTTTCACCGATCGGGCCGCCCCGAGGGATGCTGCGGCTGATGGTATCGAAACGTTGTTCCATGCCTTCGTGGCCGAAAGGCACGCGCCCCGAGGCCATATTGCTGCTGTGGCTCCGGCAGAAATCACGCATCAGCCCGTTGCTGACCAAGGCCGCAGCCCCAACCGTCGCGCGGTGCGCATTCACCAATTCGACGATGCGGTTTTCGACCTGTTCCAAGTCCGGAAGGGACGGTACCGGCGAGGAGTCATCGTCGTCGCGGCGGCACGATGCGCCTGCTATCAGTAGCACCAGCAGCGCAAGCGAGAGAAAGGTACGCAAGAAAACAGTTGTTGGGCAGTTCATAACTAGAGCAAAGATACAATCGCCATGCAGACTTCCGACCTTCAACCCGCCTAAACAGCCGTTCAGGTGGCAAAAAGTACCGTTGACTGCTTATTCGGCAGCAGATACCAGATTTTTTTTCTAACTTGGAATTAGGCTCTCATTTTCTTTTATAAAGAATTCAAAATCTGGATGCCTGCCGATGAAACAACGTTTACGCGCTCGAATGCTTGCTCTGATTCTATTGCTGGTGCTCATGGGTCTGCTGAGCCTGAGCGGCAGTCTGGTGGTCGAAGGCCAGCCTCAACCCAAACTTTATGAGTCTGCCATAGCCTGGCAGCCGGTGGACGGGCATTTGCCCTGAGCAATAGGGGACTGTACCTTTGTGCATGACCCGAAGTCTGATCGCTGCACTGGGGGCGTGGGTGGTTCTGCTCGGCTCGGTCTGGGCCCAAACCGAACGCGCCGACAGCCTGCCTGCCTCGCGCTGGTACCTGCAGGAGGCTCTTCCCTACCGTGAGGGCCTCGCTGCCGTCAAAGCACACGACAAATGGGGCTTCGTCGATACGACGGGCCGCCTGCGCATTGATTTTCGCTTCGACGAAGCCCGCTCCTTTTCGGGGGGGCGGGCTGCCGTCCGGATCAAACGCTACTGGGGGCTGATCGATACGCTGGGCGAACGGCGCACGGCCGTGCGCTTCCACCGCGTTACCGACGTGCAAAGGGGCTGGGCGGCTCTGTGCTATGCCGATACCTGCGTTCTGGCCGACACAGCAGGCAAGCTTTACCTGCGTTACGCCGACCTGCGGGCACCCTGCGACGAGCTGGTGCCCGTGCAGAAAGGCAGCCGCTGGGGACTGGCCGACCTGCAGGACAGCCTGCGCGTTGCGCCACGCTACGAAGTCGTGATGTCGTATGCCGAAGGGCGGGCTGCCTTTCTGAATCGGGGCCTGTGGGGCTACCTCGACTGCAGGGGTCAGGAGCTGATTCCCGCTCGCTTCGAGGATGCGGGGCCGTTTGCCGAAGGCTTCGCGCCGGTGCGCAGCGGCAAGCTCTGGGGCTACATCGACCGCGCAGGCAAACCGCGGATCCGCCCACGCTTCACGTTTGCGGGGCCGTTTTCGGAGGGGCTGGCTGCCGCGCTGGAGGGGGGCTGGGGCAAAGGCCGCTGGGGCCTGATCGACACGACGGGGGCCTGGGTGGTGGAACCGCGTTTCACCTACCTGGCGCAATACGCCGAGGGACTGGCTCCTGCCGAGGAAGGGGGCCGCTGGGGCTACATCGACCGGCAAGGCCGCTGGGCGATTGCTCCGCACTTCGAGGCGGCGCAGCCCTTCAGTTACGGACGGGCTGCCGTCAAGCTGGGGCCGTACTGGGGCTACATCGACCGGCGGGGCGGGCTGGTTATCTACTGAGGATTAGTTGACTAGTAATTGCCAGCCGGCCCAGTAGAAGGGGTGGCAGAATTCGTCGCTGTCGACGAGCTGGCGGATGGCGTATTGGACGGCCTGCCGGACGCGTTCGACGGGCAGGCCGGGATCGAAATCGCGGGCCAGGTCGGTGTAGAAGTGTTTCATGAACTCGGCGGCGGCCCGATCGTCGACGCGCCAGCGGCAGCCGACAACCATCTGGGCACCGGCGCGAACAAAGGCTGAAGCCAGGCCGCGCCCCCCCACCGTCTGACTGGGCACGAAATCAGCCGATTCGCAGGAACTGAGCACGACGAGCTTGGCCTTGATGGGCAGATCGCCAATTTCATATTCGGAAATCAGATTGTCCCAGAGCACGGTACCGGCCCGGGGACGGGCCAGCAGGTAGAAATTGGAGTAACTTTTTCGATCCTTCCAGCTGTGAGAGGCTACGTGCAGAATATCGGTGGGCTTGCACAGGGCCTCGATGAGCTGCTCGCGGTAGAGGCTCGAGTCGGTGATTATCCGGGCTGGCAGGTTGACGAGGGATCGCTCGATGTTGCGGAATTCATCCGATACGAAGTGCAGTTCATAAGCTGTGGTGGTGTCGTCAACGAGCCGGAAAAAATCGGTATCGCCAAACTCGCGAAAGGTTTTGGGCCGGTCGATCGTGGCATATTGAACAGTAGAACGCAGCGGGCTGATGAGGTGAACAGCCAGCGTGGCGGGATTGGGGCTGGAATGGTGCTCGGGTTTGATGCCCAGCAGCTCCTGAACCACCTCGCGGTCGACGAGGGTCGACAGGTAAACCGGCATATTCTGGTAAGCGAGTGTTTTGCGGGAAAAGCAGTTTTTGACGGTGGGATGCTGCCAGAAGTTCTCGTCAAATTCGAGGTTGCGGACCTGGCGAAGACAGGAGGTATCGGTCAGGAAGGTGTTATGGTTGAAGGCATGGGTTATATTGACCCCCGCAGAAGATAGAGCCAGGTGGGTGGGTGAATTTGCAGCGGAAACCAGTGGTCTTATTTTGGAGAAGTATCCTTTGTCAATCGAAAAAAAGGAATCGAAGTATAGATTTTTGGCCGTCTCGGTAGCGAGTTCTTTCAAAGAAATGAAGGAACTGTTGTACACACTGGCCTCATGCCGGTCTTTCTGGCCACAGAAGCAAGCGAGTTCTGCTTCAACCGGCCTGATTCCATACTTTTTGCTAAAATGTAAGACTACACTATAATTATCTCCTGTCAAATAACCGGAGTGCAGCAATACGAGATTATCGATTTTTGATTTTTCAAGGTATGCAAAGACATACTGCCTCAGCTCCGAGGGATTGATAAGAGATTCGATCCTTGCTTTGAACTTCGATCGTTCCTTCAGGGCGGTACCGAAACTGGCGTTGATCTGATCGGCATAGAATGGCTCGATGGCATCGAGTTTTTCAGCCAGTTGTTGTACTTTGGATTTCTCGCATTGATTGTTGATCAGGCACATCAAGTCTTCCAATGCGATCAGAAGTTTCAAATTCATGGTCGAAGACTTTGCTTCGTTTCCGATCGCAACTTTGGGTGCCCATGCAGCAGATTGGCCTATGTAATACTTTCTAAGCTGGACATTTATTTCATTTTTCAAACCTATATAAGAAATTAAATTTAAAAAACTGTCAAAATCTTTTTTCAGATAAACTTTAAAAAAATTAGGGTCTACAGATGAAGTAAAATTTCCTTTATTCCGATTTTCAGCCATTAAGCCATAGACATCAATAAGTTTATATTTGAGAAAAGATATGTATATATTTCTAATTTCGTCTATACGAAAATTATTTTCATTCTTTGAAGCCCCGCTCCGAGTAAGCAGGTGGTCGATAGCCAGCGCATAGATTAATGCGAGGTGATAATCTTCGGAATAATATATTTTTTCGAAATGATGACTTTGCCTCATATTATGGATTTGCAATAGTTTGTCCAGACATACGTTGTAAAACGACATCGCGAGGCTGTCGCCGCGACCGGGTTGGGGCAGGCCAGCAGATCGGGGAGAAAGAATCTGGGAATTTTTTATCAATTCGTTGGCAATGGTCAGCCTGGCCGCCATGTATTTACACGCGCTTTGTGGGTTGTTCCGATCAAACTGATGCATTGCTTCCAGCTCCGGAAGCAAGCTTTCGTACTTTTTGTCACTAAGCAAAAGAATGATTCTAAGGGCCTTCAAGTTAAAAAAATCTTGTTCCGTTCTGGTTTCACTTTGGTTTTCTCCGAGTAAGCGATTCTTCAGGGTATCCATCCCTCCCTTGCAGGCGGTCGCCCTGGACAGGCTGTCGTGTTTGGGGAAACGCCTGTTTAATTCATCGGATAATTTATAGTAATGCAACAATGAATTATATAATAATACGGCATCATGGGTATTCAAAAAGCTCGAGTGATAGACTTCAAAAATTCTAGCCAGCTTAATTGCAAGTTCCATATCGGACGAGTGCCCGATTTTCATTTGATACCATAATTTAGAACATATATCCGTAACTGTATCTGACTTGTACGCCAGTGCATCAAGAATGATCAATGACTTGATCGATTTAATAAAACTCAACTGATACAGGTAATTGGTTGTCAAGGGTTCGCAATAAATCAATGTTTTGTGCCAGGCATTAAACGTACGCCAGTGGCCCAGCCCCAGCACGTCCTCGTAAATTCGAGCCGCCTCCTGGGCTTTGAAGGCAGCCGCCTGAAATTCACGGTAGCTTTTCAAGCTATCCGCCTCCGCCAGCAGCTGCCGCGCCCGCAGCGTGTCGGCCACCACACCTTGCCCCCAGGCCCAGCCGCCCCCCCAGACTAGCAACCCCAGCCAAATTGCAAGCGTTTTCATATTCTGCTTTTAACTTTTTAAATTTTATTTTGCTACTTCAAACCCGACTTCCAAAGCGAAGTACTCCTGTGGTATTGGCTTCTTGCCCGTTATTCTGGAGAACCAACTGCTATTTTTCATGAACGCGCCTGTCAGCCTGCCCCCGATCCTGCGGGCACGCCACGGCAAGCCGATGCCCGTGCAGAAAGGCAGCCGCCGGAACCTGGTCGTTATCAGTTAATCCAGAGTTCCCAACCGGCCCAGTAGAAGGGATGGCAGAATTCGTCGCTGTCGACGAGCTGGCGGACGGCATGCTGGGCGGCCTGACGCACGCGTTCGAGAGGCAGATCGGGATCAAAATCACGGGCCAGGTCGGTGTAGAAGTGCTTCATGAACTCGACGGCGGCGCGGTCGTCGACTTTCCACCTCGATCCGAGGACCATTTGCGCACCGCCTTGAAGAAAGGCTTGAGCGAGGCCGTGGGGGCCAAAGGAGTGAGATGAAACAAATGAAGTTGATTCACACGAACTAAGCACTACCAGACGTGCTTTTATAGGCAGATTTCTGATTTCAATTTCAGTTATAAGATTTTGCCATAGAATGCTCCCCGACCGAGGCCGTGCCAGCAGATAGAAATTTTTCAGGCCTTTATGATCTTTCCAGCTGTGAGAAATGAGATGCAATATGTCAACAGGTTTGCATAGAGCATCTATCAATTCCTCGCGGTATTTACTGGAATCGACCACAACACGTATGCCCAGCGGAATGAATGCCTTATTGATTTGGCTGAATTCCACATTTGAATATTTCAATTCATATTTATTTTTTTCATCAATCAGCTTAAAGAAATCGTCTTCACTAAAGTTACGATAAGTTTTGGAGCGGTCAACGGAGGAATATTCAGCCAAAGATGCCAATGGCTTTATAGACGACACAATAAACGCAGGTCTATTTTCATTCGCATTTTTTTTGGTCTCAGGATATGAATCGGTATACAAGCTGGAAACATAGATCGGCATGTTCTGATAGATCAGAGTCTTGCGGGAGAACGAATTTCGAGTAACATCAGAACACCAGAAATTTTCGTCGAAGTTCTGTTCACTAATTTTGTTTAAAGACGAATCGTCAGTTAGAGCAAGGTTATGATTTATGACAGATGCCAATCCATTTTCGCCTAATATAATCCCAACAGGGCCTGATGTATTTTTTATAGCCTTTACAAATGGATGATAATAATAACTCGAAGCCCTCTTAATACTTTTATCAAAAAAATACTTGTAATTATCAGAATTAATCAAATTGGGCCGACTAAAAGAATTAGATATCTTCATCAAATTAGATAATTCTGCATATTTCTCACCAGGTGTCGCAGAAACCGATCCAAGCGAGTTAAACAAATGACCCGAATTCCAAAGACCGTCAATTGATTTTTTATTTATAATAAAAAAATCATTGCAATTAAATGGATAAGAAAAAATGGGATAAACCAAGTCAATATTCTTGGTATTTTTTAAGTAAGACAAAGTGCTGTCATATTGAATATTACGAATATTTGTATATAAAACAGAATCGATAGCTTGTAATTTATTCTTAATGTCGAATATATTATTTATAATGTTTTCATAATAGCTTATCGAATTCCTAATCAAATCTAAGTCTTGCTTAGTTTCAATTTTTATTTCGTTTTCTGATATATCAATACTTTTTGTGATTTGCATCAAATGTCTGGAGTAAAGGTAGCTGCTCTTAATCAGGTTTTGCGTTTCAAGGAGGATA
>CALDDN010000022.1 GCA_937936615.1 uncultured Bacteroidia bacterium
TGGAGTGGCGCAGCACCTCGCGCACCGCTCCGCCATCGCCCCCGCCGATCACCAGCACCCGCCGGGGGTTGGGATGCGTCAGCAGGGCCGGGTGAGCAATCATTTCGTGGTAGACGTATTCATCCTGGTCGGTGGTCATGACCTTGCCATCGAGTACCAGCAGCTTGCCGTAGGCGTAGGTATCGAAGACCTCCACTTTCTGGTAGGGCGACTGCCCGCGAAAGAGCACCTCGCCCGTATGGCGCAGCGAGAGGGCGATGTCGTCGTCGCGTTCGGTAAACCAGATGTTGCGCACGTGTACCGGCTCAACGGCCGAGGCCGGCTGATACTGCTCGCGGATTTCCTCGTCGGCGGCGGGGCGCAGCAGCTGCTTTTGTCCGCGCCCGATTTCGAGAGCCGAACCGTGGCCTGCCTGCAGGCTGGCAAACAGCGAGTGGTAGCATACCCAGGGATCGACCTGCTCGCCGCAGGTGAAGACATCGATGGCCGCGTAGCCGTACTCGGGGTAGGAATGAATCGCCAGGTGGCTTTCCTGAATGACCACCACTCCCGACACCCCGAAAGGCGAGAAGTGGTGGAAGGTCGAGTTGATGATCGTCGCCTGGGCATCACGGGCAGCCTGAAGCATGGCCGTTTCGATGTGGCTGACATCGGACAGGATGTCGGCGGGGCAGTCGTAAAACTCAACGACGATGTGCCGGCCCAACTGGTTCATGAAGTACTTGGCTTAAAAGGATGGGCAAAGGTACCGAAAAGCCCCCAAGGGGCTGCCGGTTCCGACTTGTTTCAGGTTTGGGGTGCCCCCGATGCATTGCCCACTGCGTGGGCTTTGGCTCAAAAGCCTGAAAACGATAGGCCGGGCTAAATCCTGCTTCCCCGATGCGGCAGACGCAGGCTGAAAAAAGTTTTATAAGTTTTATCGTAATATTGCGATGAATATTCCCTTATCGTATCTTTGTGTTGAGAACTGCCTGCCATGCCTGCCGCCCGCACCGACGTATTCACCGCTGAAGACCAGCAACTGGCCCAGCTGGCCAAGGCCCTGGGTCATCCTGCCCGCATCGCCATCCTGCGTATCCTGGCCCAGCGGCAGGCCTGCGTCTGTGGCGAGCTGGTCGAACTCATGCCCCTGGCACAGGCCACGGTCTCGCAGCACCTGCGCGAACTCAAGGAAGCAGGCCTTATCCGGGGCAATATCGACGGCCCCCGCGTCTGTTACTGCCTCGACGCGGCAGGCCTGCGCCGCCTGCGCGACGGCTTCACCGGTCTTTTCGAGTCAGTCTTTTTGCCCGATTCAAAACCTTGCGGTTAAGCTTTCTTTTAGATTCAGTTAAGTTTTGTTTTAGATCAATAACAGAAAAAAAATTATGAGCACCTTGCAACCGGTCGAAACCAATCAAGACCCACAGCAAATCAAAACGGAAGTCAAAAAGTTTTACGGCCAGGTGGCCCTGAGCAACAGCGCGGCGGGTTGCTGCGATAGCGGCGGCTGCTGTGGTGTTGATCTTGATGTCAAGTTCGCCGAGGACTATAGCCAGCTCGAAGGCTACGTGCCCGAAGCCGACCTGGGGCTGGGCTGTGGCCTGCCCACACAGTTTGCCAGCATCCAGCCCGGCGAGACGGTGCTCGATCTGGGTAGCGGTGCGGGTAACGATGCCTTTGTGGCCCGCCGGCTGGTGGGAGAGACGGGCCGGGTTATCGGCGTCGATTTCACGGGTGAGATGGTCAAGAAAGCCCGCGACAACGCCCGCCGCCTGGGCTACGATAACGTCGAATTCAAGCTTGGCGACATCGAAAACCTGCCCCTCGATGCCGAAAGCGTCGACCTAATCGTAAGCAACTGCGTTCTGAATCTGGTACCCGACAAGCCCCGCGTTTTTGCCGAGATGTACCGTGTGCTCAAGCCCGGCGGTCGTTTCTGCGTGTCGGATATCGTGCTCGAGGGCCAGATGCCGGCCCGCTTGCGGTCGGTCGTCTCGCTCTATGCGGGCTGCGTAAGCGGTGCTGTTCCCAAAGCCGATTACCTGGACTATGCCCGTCGCGTCGGTTTTGCCGACCTGACCGAGTTTCGGCTCCAGCCGATGCACATGCCCCAGGATGCCTTGGCCCGTTACCTGAGCGAAGCCGAAGCCGCCGAGCTGCTGCCTGCCACCTTTCAGCTCTACAGCCTGACGCTGGGTGGCCGCAAGCCGATGCAAGCCCTGCAGCATCCACAACTGTTATAATGAAAGCGATTTGCCGACTTCTTCTTCTGGCCCTGCTTCTGTTGCCCATGATCCCATCCCTGTATGCCCAGAGCGGGGCTGCCCGCCTGCATCCCGACCTGCAGGCCTGGCTCGAGGCCCGCGCCGCCGAGGCCGACCAAATCCCCCCCGAGCGGCGGGCCGCTCTCGATTCGGCCGCCCAGCAGATCGCCGCTTTGGGCGGGGGGGAAATCCGGCTGCTCTACGTCTGCACCCACAACTCGCGGCGCAGCCACATCGCCCAGCTCACGGCTCAGGCCGCCGCCTATTACCACAACGTGCCCGCCACCACCTATTCGGCGGGTACCGAGGCGACGGCTTTTCACCGCAACGCCATCGAAGCCCTGCGACGGGCAGGCTTCCGCATCGCCCAGCAGGGGCCAAGCCCCAGCTCCAACCCCATTCAGGTGGTTAATTTTGGGCCCGACCTGCCCCAGGTGGAGGCCTTTTCCAAAAAAATAGACGACCGGGTCAATCCGAAACGGTTTTTTGTGGCGATCATGGTCTGCGATCATGCCAGCGAGGCTTGCCCCATCGTACCGGGGGCCAGCCTGCGCCTGCCGCTGACCTACACCGACCCCAAGCTCAGCGATGGCACGCCCGAAGAGGCCGCTACCTACGACGACCGCTGCCGCCAGATCGGGCGCGAGCAGCTCTACCTCATGGGTCAGCTGGCCCGCCTGCGCAAGGGCTGATCCGGGTACCCCCTGATGCGAACCTTTCGGTCCGATTTCCGTTATTTGTTGGAACACGCGTTCTGGGTACAGGGCGCGTAATACTGCATGACCATCCGAATCCCCCGCCCGCAGCGGCTGCCCAAGGGTCTGTTCTGGCGGCTGCTGCGCTATGTGCGGCCCTATCGAAGTCTGTTCATTCAGGGGCTGTTGCTGACCCTGAGCCTGTCGGTACTCAATCCGCTGCGGCCGTGGATCGTACAGTACACGCTCGACCACGCCGTGGCCGAGGGCAACGCCCGCCTGCTGCAGCTCCTGAGCCTGACGCTGCTGGGCCTGATGCTGCTGCAGGTTGGGGTGCAGTACCTTCAGCTCTGGACGACCAGCCGCGTGGGCCAGTGTGTGATGCACGACATGCGCCAGCATCTGTTCCAGCACCTGATCAGTCTGCGCCTGCAGTACTTCGACCGCCACCCCATCGGTGCGTTGCAGACGCGGGCCATCAGCGACATCCAGACCCTGAGCAGCCTCTTCAGCGAGGGACTGGTTACCATTCTGGGCGAGCTGCTGCAGCTCGTTACCATTCTGGGCCTCATGTTCTGGACGGACTGGCGGCTGACGCTGGTCGTACTGACGGTGCTGCCCCTGCTTGTGCTGGCGACCTGGATTTTCAAGCGCAGCGTTACGGAAGCCTTTCAGCGGGTGCGCCGCTATGTCTCGGAGCTGAATGCTTTCATTCAGGAACACATCACGGGGCTGTTCGTGGTGCAGCTCTACAACCAGCAGGAACGTGAGGCCCGCAAGTTCGACGAACTGAATCGACGCCACCTCGAGGCTCATCTGGACACGGTGCGCTATTACAGCATTTTTTTCCCTGTCGTCGAGGTCATCACGGCCATTGCCCTGGCTCTGCTCGTTTGGTACGGAACGGGTCAGGTTGTGGCCGAAAGAATGACCTTTGGAACCTTGGTTGCTTTTTTGCTTTATATTCAGATGTTTTTTCGGCCTATCCGCCAGATGGCCGATCAGTTCAACTCCCTGCAGCTGGCCATTGTCAGCGGTGAGCGCATCTTTAAGGTGCTCGACACGCAGGAACACATTCCCGACCCGCCTCAGGGCCTGACTGCGATCCCTCGCCTCGAATCGGGGATTGAAATCGAATTTGAGGAGGTGGAGTTCGGCTACCTGCCCGATGAGCCGGTACTGCGGGGGATCAGCTTCCGGGTGCCGCCCTGCACCACGACGGCCATCGTCGGGGCCACGGGCTCGGGCAAAAGCTCGATCCTCAACGTGCTCAACCGCTTCTACGAGCATCAGGCGGGCCGCATACTGCTCAACGGCGAGGCCATCGAAACCTACCGACTGGCCACGCTGCGCGAGCATATCGGTCTGGTGCAGCAGGATGTGGTTCTGTTCTCGGGCACCATCCACGACAACATTACCCTGGGCGACGAGTCGATTTCGCGGGCGGCGGTCGAAGAGGCGGCGCGGCGCATCGGGGTCGATGCTTTTGTGCAGCGGCTGCCCGGCGGCTACGACTACAGCGTGGGCGAGCGGGGCGCGACCCTTTCGACGGGGCAGCGGCAGCTGCTGGCCTTCGTGCGGGTCATGGTCAGGAACCCCCCCCTGCTGCTGCTCGACGAAGCGACGGCCAACGTCGACAGCGAGTCCGAAGCTTTGATTCAGCAGGCCATTCAGGCGGTGCTGGGCCAGCGAACGGCCCTGATCATCGCCCACCGCCTTTCGACGATCCAGAAAGCCGACCAGATTCTGGTGATGCACAGGGGGCAGATCGTCGAGCGGGGCACCCACCAAAGCCTGCTCAAAGCAGAGGGATACTACAAGCGGCTCTACCTGCTCCAGCAAGGACGGGTGCAGGCCTGATCGGGTCGGCTGGAGGCGTGCAGGGCAGCGACGGCCTGAAATTTGCACATTTCGACTTAAGTTTTTAACTTTGAATTAACATAAATACTGTGTCTGAACTTAAGCTGCCCTTAAAGCCCTGCATGAAACACCTGCTACCCAAAGTCAAAAGATCAGCTGCTTTACTAAACGCCTTGATGCTATGAAACTCAACTTTTTTCTTGCGCTAGCTCTGCTGATTTCGATGACGGGTGCAGGCACGTTCTGTGTAGCACAGTCTTTCGAGGTCATCGCCAAACGCACCATCGTCAACGGCACCTGGGACGATGTCAATGCCTCGGGCTACTTCGACGACACCCAAGTCAGCGTGCGGCGGGCCGCCACCAACGGAGCCACCAATGTACGGGTCGTCGAAGTGGAACGCAACCTGGCCCCAGACCACTACTACATGTACTGCTGGAACAGCGTCTGTGTGCCCTCGCCCAGTGAGCTGCTCGACCTCAACGGCTCGGACGACTTCGCCCGCACAGGCCTCGACAGCCTCAAGCTGCAATACTACCCCAACGACAAAGCAGGCCAAAGCATCATTAAATTCCGCATTTCAAGCTTTGACAACGAAAACGATGCCCAAGATGTAACTTTCAGTTTCAGGGTTAGCCCGGTGGGCATCTTCCGTACCGTCTCGCTTTCCAGCCCCGACGCGCTTTCGCCGGCCCGTCCGTGCCCCGCTGCGTCCGAATCGCGCATCAGCTATCATGTACCTGCCGGTACCCGCGTGGCTTACATCAAGCTTTTTGACCTCATGGGGCGCGAGCTGGGCCGCTACGATCTCGACCAGCCCGCCGGTGAACTCGTCGTCAACGTGCGCAACCTGCAGGAAGGCATCTATTTCTACGCCCTTGTGGCCAATAACCAGACGGTTTCGACCAAGCGGCTCATCGTCAGCCGCTGACACCTGCGTATATCCCCTCTGAGTGGGGGCTTTGGAGTTACCCGTATATTTTTTCCCGGTGCCAGGCCTGTCCGCCAGATAGGCCTGGAACTTTTATTTGGGGCTGTGCAGCCCGACTGAAATTTGCCCGATGCCCTGAAAGGCGGCCGCAAGGGGGGGCCAGGCGGTTTCTGCAGGTTCAGAAGCAGCGGTACGCTTGGGGCTTCAGTCGTCAGTTTTTGCCCTTGGGTGCCGGAGCCGGTTTCTCCTTGTAGGTATCGAAGTCGAAGATGCTTTTGGGGCGTTGAGGGTCTTTCAACTCTTCGGCTGTTTCGGGCTTGGGGCGGGCTTGCTGGCTGGGCGATGCCTGACGCCGGGCAGGGGCCTGATTCGTGGACTGGGCCGCAGCGGGAGGCTGGCGCGGGGGGCTGGCCGATGTCGGGGGGGGCGTCGCGGAGCTTTCGTCGTCGGAGGCCCCGTTGGGACTGACGGGCGTAATGTCTGGCTCGTCGTCCAACTCCTCGTCTGGTACCTGGGCGGGGGGAGCGGTCGTGCTGCGGGGGGTCGGCTCGGCGGCAGGAGCCAGGCCCTGAGTGGGCCGCTCGTAGCGGGCGAAGTTTTTGCGGCGGCCCCGCCCCACGAACATGAACGACCGTTTGGTGTGCTGGCTGATGGCTGCCCGTTCGTCGTCGGTGAACTGCAGTTCGGGTAAGGCCCAGGGCGAGGAGACTACATTGTGCTTGAGGACGCGGTCGTTGAAATAGGGCGCGACAAAATACAGCCCCATGTCCTCGAACATGGACTCGTTGCGGTATTTGAGGAACTGGCGGTAGAGGTCGCGGTAGTAGAGGTCGTTGTTGAGCAGCGTTACGGCCTCGTTCCAGAGCTTGTCGGTGCGCTGGGTGCGGTAGGTGATTTTCTGGATGACCTGGCGCAGGCTGTCGGTGTAGTCCCAGTTGCGGTCGGCGGCTTCGGTGTAGTGCTGCAGCAGGCTGTCGGCGTTGTCGATCATGCCGCGCAGCATGCAGGCTTTGGCCCGCAGCTCGAGGGGTTCGATGGTGATTTCGGGCAGGTCGCTCCAGACGACCAGGTAGATGGGCTTGCTCTGGGGGTTGAGGATAGCCGCTCCATCGACGACGACCTCGGTCGAACGGATGACGTAGATGTAGTACCTGCCCAGTCCATGCTCGACGGGCACGCCCTGGCGCGTCATGAGCTTGGGGTAGTCGACTTCGACGAGCACCGGCTCGAAGCGGGCCAGGCGGGCGTTGACGGTGTCGGAAGTGGTCAGCCAGGGGTTGACCGAGCTGTCGATGACCTGGGCGCGGGCACGCTGGCTGCCGGCCAGGGCCACCCCAAGCAGAAACCAGGCAACAACGGAACGCATCCTGGAAGCCGGGCAAAAATCAAGCCCCGTTTGCATGCCTAAAGGTACGGATTTTGATGCGCTCTAGGCCGACGAAAGTCCGCCTGACCACCCGTTACCAGCGGGGCCTGGCAGAGTTCGATGCCGGTAACCCGATGCTATAAAAAAAGACTCACTGGCCGGTTTTCCTTTATCGCCGTTCAAACGGCAGGTTCCGCATTTTGGTCCTGCAGCCCGGCGGCTCCCTGCAGGAATCAATTGCCCGTGCGTACCGAAAAGTTGCGTGTTTGAATCAGATTAAACTTAACTTAGCTTTCCTGTGTATTAGCGTATGGCTATTCGTTTGTTGTCGTTGCTTCGTCGGCATCTGGTATTCATGACCCGCAATTTTGCATTTACTTTCTCGGCTGTGCTGCTGATCACCATCGGCGTGCTGGTAGGCCTGAACATCAAAGGTTCGCTGCCCAGCGATTCGGCAGCCCGCCGCGAGGCTAATCTGAACAAAATTCAGGAGGTAATCCGCCTGGTGTCGGCCAATTATTTCGAAGTGGTCAACACCGAAAAAATGGTCGACGATGCCATCGAGGGCATGTTGCGGGGGCTCGATCCGCACACCTTCTATATCACAGCCGAGGACATGCGAGCCGTCAACGAGCAGATGCAGGGCAGCTTTCAGGGGATCGGCATCGAGTTTAACATCGTCGAAGACACCATCTACGTGGTCAGTCCCATCACCGGCGGCCCCAGCGACCGCCTGGGCATTCAAGCCGGCGACCGCATCGTCAAAATCGAGGGCCAGAACGTGGCCGGCATCGGCATCACCAACAACGACGTGATGAAAAAACTGCGGGGGGCCAAAGGTTCCCGCGTCAGGGTTTCGATTCGCCGTACGGGCTTCAAAGACCTGATCGACTACGAGATCGTACGCGACGACATCCCGTTCCTGAGCGTCGATTACTCGTTCATGGTCGACAAGGAGACCGGCTACATCCGCGTGGCCCGCTTCGCCGAAACGACCATCCGCGAGTTCACCGACCACCTCAACCGTCTCAAGGCCCAGGGCATGCAGAACCTGATCCTCGATCTGCGCAACAACCCGGGCGGCTACCTCGACCGCGCTAAAACCATGGCCGACATGTTCCTGGGCGACAACAAACTCATCGTCTACACCCAGGGCCGCATCCCTTCGAGCAACCAGCGTTACGAGACCTCGCCCATCATCAAGGACTTCGAGCAGGGCGGCCTCGTCATCCTCATCAACCAAGGGTCGGCCTCGGCTTCCGAAATCGTCTCGGGAGCCGTTCAAGACTGGGATCGCGGCCTGATCATCGGCTCGCGCTCCTTTGGCAAAGGCCTCGTGCAGCAGCAGTACCCCCTGGCCGACGGCTCGGCCATCCGCGTCGTCATCTCCCGTTACTACACCCCCAGCGGCCGCTGCATCCAGAAGCCCTACGACAAAGACAGCAAGAACTACGACCTCGAAATCATCGACCGCTACGAAAGCGGCGAGCTTTTCGATGCCTCCAAAATCAAGTTTCCCGATTCACTCAAGTACACCACCAACGCCGGCCGCACTGTTTACGGCGGCGGGGGCATCATGCCCGATATCTTCATTCCCGCCGATACCACGGGCAATTCCCGCTACCTGACCGACCTCATTGCCAAAGGTCTGATCCGCACCTTTGCCCTGCGCTACGCCGAAAAGCACCCCGAAGTCAAAAGCCGCTACCGCGACGGCTTCGAATTCTCCCAAAAATTCCAGGTAACCAAAGAGCTTATCGACGAGCTGGTGGCTTTTGCCGCCGAAAAAGGCGTGCCCTACGTGGCTGCCGACTATAAAAATTCGGAGAAGTACATCCACAACAACCTCAAGGCCCTGATCGGCCGCGCCTACTACAACGACGACGGCTTCTACCCTGTAACCCTGAGCATAGATAACGCCTTCCAGAAGGCCCTCGAAATGATGCCCGCCGCCCGTCGCCTCGAACGGACGGGCAAATTTAAAGTCAAAGACTGAGCCGGCAGGGGTATAGGCCCTTGCGCTGCATGCAGCTCAACTTGGCGGTTTTCTGACCCCCAACCGCCATGCACACAACCTTTCCCGACTGCCTGCGCCAGCTCGTGGGCATCCGCGCCGCCTGCCCGCCCGACGAGCCAGGCTCAGGCCTTTTCCTCGACGACCTGGAGGGCATCAGCCTGACCACCGCCGCCCTGACAGCCAGCGGCAACGATGCCTCGGGCCTGCAGCTGCTGCGCCGCAAGCTCGAGCACGCCACCCAAGCCGTGAGTGCCGATCTCAGAGCGGCCCTCGAACAGCAGGGCAGCTTCCGCTGGCGGGCCGAACTGGCCGCCACTCAGGTGGGCGGCTTCACCGGCAGCTGGCTGGCTCCCAGTCCCACGGCGCGGGGGCTGCGCCTGAGCCGCCGCACCAGCGGCCGCCTGAGCCGCATCCGCCTCCGCTGGGTCGAACTGCTGGCCCAAAACGACGCTCCAGCCGTGCAGCTCAGCATCCACGACGGCAGCCAGACCCTCGTTCGAAGCCTCGACCTGACCGGCGGGCAGGTGCAGCGCATCGAAATTGACTACGTGGCGGCTGCCGAGCAGGTTTACATACTGGCCCAGCACCCCACCGCGCGTTTCAACGACAGCCGTACGGCCGCCGTCGGAGGCTGTGGCTGCAGCCAGCCCGCGGCCCGCCTGACCGGACGTGGCTGGAATGGCCTCCACACCACGGCCCAGACCTGGGGCCTGCGGGCCGATGCCCTGCTCACCTGCGACGACTGGGAGCTCCTCTGCCTGTTGCGCCACCGCCTCGGGCCGCTGGTGCGCGAACGGGCCGCCGCCGACCTGCTGGCCGAACGCCTCTATTCCGAGCGCATGAACGCCCTGACCGCCGACCCCGACCGCGTCCGCCAGCTCCGCGACGAGACTCGCGCCCGCTACGACCAGCTGCTTGCCCAGCTGGTGCGCCAGCTGCCCGAACTGCTGCGCGGTCTGGATGCCGACTGCCTTGCCTGCACGGCGGCCCGCAGCCTTCACCTGCTGCCCTGATCGAAGACTTTGCCGTTGGCACAGGCTTTGAAACTATATTTGTTCTATGCGACGATCGACTGTTGCCTCGGTGCTTGGCTGCTGGCTGCTGCTTGGCCCCGCTTTGGCGGGTCAGGCCCAGCAGTACACGGCCCTGCTCGATCTGCCCTTCGAATGGCGGCGGGTGCCCCGGGTGAAGCCTCAGGACTCGGACAGCTGCACAGTGCTGCAGATGGCCTATGCCTCGGCCGTGATCCGCAACCCTGAGGCCTGGTCGCCGGCCCTGCGGGCCAGCCGCGAGGTCTACCGCATCGAACTGGTCTACACCTATTACCCCGCCGACACCGCCCGCTGGATTACGCCCTATGGGCGGCTCATGCCCCAGCGACTCGAAAACCTGTTTGCCCTCGATCCGAGCCTGCGCGACCCCAACCTGCAGTGGCAGCTTATTGCTCAGACGGCCCCCCGCAACGGCTACGAAGCCCAAGCCTGTTTTCATGGTCTGCTGATCTGGCACCGGCCCCGAGGAAAGCCAGGCCCAGCGACGGTCGCCCCCGTCGTGGTGCCAGCCAGCGAAGTCGTGGTGGCCGATACCTCCATCCCCGACACGCTGCTCCGTGCTGCTCAGCCGTCCGTCCAGTCTGCGGCCGTCGCACCCGCCGATGCCTCCCGCCGTTCCAGTCTGGCCGACCGGCACATTCCCGACGAACTCGAAGACGTGGGCAGCGACTACCAGAAGCTCGTCCGTCGCGAGATGCGCATGGTGCGCGGCATCATAGCCGGTACGCACCCGCTGGAGGACTCGTCGGTATACCGCGTCTTCAGCCGTCAGACCGACTGGAGCGGCTCGCTGGTGGTCATGGACTGGACGGGCAGCATGTATTCGTACGGGGCGCAGCTGGTGCGCTGGCACCAGGACAACCTGCCCAAAGGGGTGGTCAAATACCTGTCGATCTTCAACGACGGCGACGACCGCCGCGGCCGCGACCCCATGGAAGGCAAGCCCATCGGCAAAACCGGTGGCATCTACTTTCTGGAGCCTCAAAATCTGGAACAGATCATCGCGACCATGGAGCTGGTCATGACCAACGGCGACGGAGGCGATCTGCCCGAAAACGACCTCGAGGCCGTGCTCGTTTCGATCCGTCAGTACCCCGCGGCAAGCCGGGTCATCCTGATCGCCGACCGCGAGTCCAAGGTGCGCGACATGCCGCTGCTGCCCCAGATCGACCGCCCGCTCATCATCATCCCCTGCGGTCTGGGCAACGAAATCCACCCCGATTACCTGCAGATCGCGTGGTTTACGGGCGGCTCGATCCTGCTGGGGCGCGACGAGCTGCACTTCAGCCAACCCCGCGCCCGCATCAAGCGCAACACTGTGCGCCTGGCCGGCGTGCGCTACAGCTTCGATCCCGTTACGCAGCTGTTTTCTTTTACCGAGAAGCCGCGGATGTTCCCTTGGCCACGGCAGTGAGGGCTCTTTCAGCTTTTGGCTCAGCTTTTCGGTCGGCCAAGGCTTGTTCTCCGGCTCCTGGCAGCAAGCCTGCAGCAACTGCGGCGGGCCGATCCGATCTGCGGATGCAACCTGCCTGCCAAATTTACATCCGTAGATTTTTATTTCTTAAAAATTTTTTCAGTAAAAAACAAAATTTTGCTTATTGGTCTGAATATATATAATTGATTTTTAAAAAATACTGGTCGTTTTAGAGAGCCGGCTGGGCCGATTCTGTAATCCATGCAACAGACTGGTACTCGGGCCATGCAGCCGTTTTTTGAACGAAACCCTTTCCGGCCTGCTTCTTAATCAAGACAGCCGGAGGTGGTGCAAACCCGCCGGACGCGATCGCTGGAGCGAAGTGGGCTGACACCCTTCAGCAGTCCGGCTCATCGGTAGGCCCGAGCTACTGTCGTTTCTAACTTTGCTCCAGCAAAAACTGCCCTTATGGCCCTGCTCCTCATTCCCGACCAGAATCAGACCGTCGAAGGCCGAGAAGCCATCCAAGCCTACCTGCAGCCCCTTGGTGTGTGGCACGACCAGTGGGAGGCCAGCATCGAATTCGGCCCCGAAGCCACGCCCGAAACCATCCTCGCAGCCTATGCCCCTGTGCTGGAGCCTTACATGCGGCAGCACGGTTACCGCACCGCCGACGTCATCGACGTGCGCCCCGACACCGAAGGCCTCGAAGCATTGCGCCAGAAGTTCCTGCGCGAGCACACCCACTCCGAAGACGAGGTCCGTTTCTTTGTCGAAGGGCAGGGCTATTTCTGGTTCAATCCCGGGGGGGGCGTGCCGGTGATCTGTGCCTGCTGCGGGGCGGGCGATCTGCTGTCGGTGCCGGCGGGCATGCCGCACTGGTTCGACCTCGGGCCTGTCCCCCGCGTCAAAGCCATCCGCATTTTCATCGATACAGCCGGCTGGGTGCCCCACTACACCGAGACCGGTACCGAGCAACGCTACCTCGAAACGCCACTTCCCCCCCTGGCCTGACATGATCCGCGCCATCGTTACCGATATCGAAGGCACTACCTCTTCGATTGCCTTCGTTAAAGACCTCCTTTTTCCCTATTCCCGCCAGCGCATGGAGGCCTTCGTGCGCGAGCATGCCGCCGATGCCGACGTGCAGCAGGCCCTTGAGAATGTGCGCCAGACCCTGCGCCACGAAATGGGCCGCGAACCCGAAACCGCCGACCTGCTGGCTGCCCTCCTGCGCTGGATCGACGAAGACCGCAAGCAGACCGGCCTCAAGGCTCTGCAGGGGCTGATCTGGCGTGAAGGCTACGCGCGGGGGGAACTGCAGAGCCATCTTTATCCCGATGTGGCTCCACGGCTGCGGGCCTGGCATGCGGCGGGCCTCACGCTGGCCGTCTATTCGTCGGGGTCGGCCGAGGCCCAGCGGCAGTTCTTCGGGCACAGCGAGGCGGGCGATCTGCGGCCCCTTTTCAGCTTTTATTTCGATACGGAGATCGGACAGAAGAAAAGCCCGGAACCTTACGCGACCATCGCCCGAACTTTGGGCCTGCCTCCCGATCAGGTTCTGTTTCTGTCGGATGTGGCGGAGGAGCTTGACGCAGCAGCCAGCGCAGGCCTGCGCACCGTACAGCTCGTGCGGCCCGGCACTCTGGCGACCGACCGCCACCCTACGGCAGCCGATTTTGACGCGGTCGATCCGACCTCCTTTTGAGCTGCTTTCAGCATTCGGGGGGCACTTGTCTCTGGTGCAGTTTTTTATCTTTTATCAAAATTACAATATTTTATTTTGTAATTGTAAAGATAAAAAACTATTCTCTGTTCAGAGAACAGGTACTGGCTTAGTTGGATGTGGATAAATCCTTGTGATGTAAAGGGGTGGATTGCCTGGCTCAGTTGCGGCAGGGCTGCGACGAGGTCGGGCGGTTACGGGCCAGGTCGGTGCGGACGGTCAGGCTGTAGCGGCCCAGCTGGAAGTAGGTCAGCATCCGCTCGGTCAGCGTAGGGGTGACGGCGGCCAGACTCACGTCCTCGGTGCGGAAATCGAGGTTCCGTTGCTGGCAGCGGGCTTCGTGGCGGTCGTTGAGCCGGACGATGAAGAGGTCGGCGCTGGGGTCAAAGCTCTCGGTGCTGCCGCCCAGCCAGGTACCGCCGCGTTCGGTAGGTGCCAGAGCCGATGCCTCATCGATGCCCGTCCCGCCAAAGGCCGTGCCTACTCGGGGCGACCAGTCGGCACCCAGCTGGAACCAGAAGGCATCGGTACCGCGGTCGAGGGCGGCTCCTTCGAAAGCACCGGCCACCGCCCAGCCCTCACCCAAGGGAGCCAGCACGCGGGGTTTGAGGCGGCCCTCGGCGATGAGCAGGCGGCTGCGAACGGGGTTGAGCGAGGCGTTCAGTTCGAGGAGCAGGGCGGCTTGCCGCGGCCCCGGGTCGGTGCTGGCTTGCGCGAGCACGACGTAATTGCCGTTGGATGCGGCGATGCGCGGCGAGCTGAGCTGCCAGCCCGTCAGGCTCAGGGCCTGAGCCTGCACCAGCTGGCCCGTGCTGCTGATCTGCACGGCCAGCAGCTGGCCCCGGGTATCGAAGCCTACCGCCACGAGGCCTTCGGCACCGTCCGAGGTGGCATCGGTCAGGTATTCGTTTTGGGGCGTGCCCCAGGCTTTGGTCCAGACGGGGCTGCCGTCGCGGCCGAAACGCACGGCCAGCAGGTCGTCGGTGCGGGTGTCGTCGAAGACGTGGCCTGCGATGAGCCAGTCGGAGGCCGGCCCCGCAACCAGGGCGCGGCCGTGGCACTGGAAACGGTTACGGCTTACCTGCTCGGGGTCGAGGAGCAGACCGGCAACGTTGGGCAGGCTGCCGTTGCCTTCGAGGCGGCCGGCGGCCAGGAAGCGGTTGCCCGAGGCAAGGCCCGTCCAGAGTTCGCCGTTGCGTTGCTGTGCCCCGAAGGTCAGGAAACGGCCTTGGATGCCTTCGGGCAGGCTCGAGAGGCTGCCTGAGGGGCTGTAGCCGCTCGCTTCGAGGCGCAGGCCCAGCAGCGCGGGCGGTCCGTTGACTTCGCTGCTGGCCAGAACCAGCAGTTGATCGCCCCCTTGGGCCACGAGCTGCTGGCAGTAGTCGGCGGCGGATGTGCCGTAGGCGTTGACGATGCCGGCGGGTTCGGGCGGTTCGGTTTTATTGCCCGGGCAGGCGGTGAGCAGCAGTACGAGGGGCAGAAGCCCTGACCAGTGCGGCAGGCGGGCGGGTCGATTCATGGGCAGGCAGATTGGCAGAGCAAAGTTAGGGTTGAAACGCCACGGGCGGATTGCAGCAGGTGCTGTCTGGGTTTGCAGAAAATAGCATCCCCCGATTAGGATCAAGCATGCCATATCCCGGAACTTGGCTTCGAATCAGGGATTTGATGTTTTACTTTAAAATTTAATTTTTTGTTCTAAAAGTAAATAAAAAATTTATAGATCAGGGCTTTGCATGCATTGCTTTTCGGGCTTTGCGCCCCAAGCAGTCCCAACAACCAGCCGCTCTCGGGTCGACCCTGACATGGAATGCTTCAGGGGTCGACCGAAGCCAATTCGGTATCCGGAGAACTGAAGCGGCGGTGTACCGACAGACGAGCGGAGTCGGCGAGAGGTCGGGAACTCGTCATCGAATCGACCCCGTCCCGTATTCGATCTCACTTGTGATTCGGAAATAGTAGTTTTTGGATAGTTAATTTTGTTTTTATAACTATTTATATTTTATTATTTTTTATTAAAATTATAGATTCGATAAAAGTTTTGGTTTTGTAGGTCGATATCTTTCTTGTTTATCAACTCCAAAGTGTTATCTTTGTGAAGGGTTCCTAAAATTAATTTTAATTAAAAACTCTTTTGATGTGTTTTAAGGGTCTGGTAGCTGGTTAAGCCAAATCAAATTCATCAGATGCCTCTTCTGAAAAAACACAGATTGCTGGTTGACAGCTGCTCGAATAAAAAACCGACTATTTGTTGAATTTTAAACGCTTAACGAAGCCTTCTCGTATGCGTATTTCTACTCCCCTCTGCTTGATCGGCTTGCTCGTGCTTGGATTGATGCCTTTGCTGGCTCTTGCTCAGAGCACCAACCCAGCTCCCTACTGCCTGCCCAACCAGACCTACAGTTGTGCCAATCCCTCGACTCCGGCCTGGATTCATGACTTCAGTTTTACGGGTACGCCCCCGCCGGTCAACCCCATCAACCAGGTTGCCACGGGCTGCAACGGCAATGCCAACAACTACATCTACTACACTAACCTGCCAGCGGTGGAGGTAACGCCCGGCAACTCGTACAACATAAGGGCCACTACAGCACCGTCTACAGCTACCTGCGGCTGCCACGGTTTTGCGGTCTACATTGATTACAACCAGGACGGCGATTTCGACGATCCGGGCGAGGCGGTAACCAACAGCGGCAGTTACTGCTCGCACGGCAATGCCAACAACCTGGTTTGCAGCCTTTTCGGACTGCCCAGCGTCTGGACAAGCACCATCACGATCCCCAGTTTAGGGCCGAATGTGCGGTGTGGTCAGACGCGCATGCGGGTGATCGTGATCAGCGACGCGACGTTTGCGCCTTGTGGCACGAACCTGTACGAGACGCAGGATTACAACATCATCATCGGCACGCCGATGCCGCCCATTACCATTACACCCGCCAACCCGACCCGCTGCCCGGGTGATCCGCCCACAACCCTGACGGCTACACCTCAAAGCTCAGTTACGGCGACCTACACCTGGCAGCCGGGTAATCTGTCGGGTAACGTGGTCGATGTCAGCCCGACGGTAACGACGACCTACACGGTTACCGGTAATCGCAACGGCTGCACCAACACAGCCGAGGTTACGGTTACAGTAGGCTCGCCGACGGTAACCATCAGTCCGGCGGGTCCGCTGACGCTGTGCGTAGGCCAGACTGAGG
>CALDDN010000023.1 GCA_937936615.1 uncultured Bacteroidia bacterium
TTCAGCTGCTACCCCAACCCCGCCAGCGACCGCCTGACCATCGAACCGGCCCGCCCGGGCAGCTACACGGCCAGCCTGCACGAGGCCACGGGCCGCCGCCTCTGGACGCAAAGCCTGAGCGGCAGCCAGACCCTCGAAACAACCGGCCTGCAGCCCGGCCTCTATGTGCTGCAGCTCGAGGGCCTGGATACACGCCAGTACGTCAAGCTGCTGATCGCCCGCTGATTTTTTCCCTCAGTAACCGGAAGCCGGCCTCTCCTTCAAGGGGCCGGCTTTTGTTTTTTTAATGCATCCTAAAAAAGGATAAGACTTCTACAAAAAAAATGATCAAAATATTATAAACTACAATAAATTAAATTAAATATAACTTTATTTTATCTTACAAGTAAGCAGAAAAGCTGCATCCGATCGATCGAGCGAACGGATGTATCTTTGTGAATCATGAAAACGAAACGAAGCTTGCTCTTGCTTTGGTGGGCTTGGCTGATCACGGCAGCGGCACAGGCCCCCGATACGGCTCCCGAACTCGTGGTCGAGGTACACTCCATCCGATCGAACACCGGTACGGTACGGGCTTTTGCCTTTCCCTCGGCCAAAGGATTCCCCAGCGAGGGTACGCAGGCCGTCGACCGAACGACAGCCGGCATCGTCAATGGTACGGCCCTGCTGCGCTTCAGGGGTCTGGTTCCCGGGCGGTCGTACGCCATCAGCCTGTTTCACGATGCCAACGACGACCGCCAGATGAACAAAAACTGGCTGGGCATCCCCCGGGAAGGTTACGGTGCCTCGAACGACGCGAAAGCAACGATGGGGCCACCCAGCTTTGAGGATGCCCGCTTTCTGTTCCAAGGGTCGGGGCAGCGGCTGCGCATCCAGATGCGCTATTTCTAAGGGTACCCGCCAGAGGGTAAATCAACTGCCTCATACACCCAATCGGTCGAAAACCTGCCGGACGTACTGCTTCCGGCCCTATCTTTAGCTTTTAGTCCCGAACACCCATGAGCGAAGCCTACGCCGGCCGCGGGGTCTCGTCGAGCAAGGCGGAGGTGCGCCGCGCGGCGGCCGCCCTGCCTTCGGATGGACCCGACCAGACTTTCTGCCGGCTGCTGCCCGACTACCTGGCAGGCAGTCCCGACCACTACATGGCCCTGCACGCCGACACGGCCGGCTCGAAGCCCGTGCTTGCCTACCTGTACTGGCGCGAGACCGGCGACCTGAGCGTCTGGCCCGGCCTGGTGCAGGATGCCCTCGTGATGAACACCGACGACCTGGCCTGCGTAGGCCTGACGACCGGCTTCCTGTGCTCGGCCACCCTCTCGCGCAACCGGTACCTGGTACCCGCGTCGGTAGTCGAAACGCTGATCGCCGCGGGCGGTCAGTTCATAGCCTGGCTCAAGGGGCTGGGCATCGAAGCCTGGCACGCGGGTGGCGAAACGGCCGACGTGGGCGACATCGTCCGCACGGTCGATATAGGCTATACGGTGGCGGGCCGCCTGCTCCGCCATGAACTGGTGCGCATCGAACCACAAGCCGGCGATGTGATTGTAGGCCTGGCCTCGTTCGGGCAGACCACCTACGAGGATCGGCCCAACAGCGGCATCGGCTGCAACGGCCTGACATCGGCCCGCCACGACCTGCTGAGCCGGCACTATGCCGATTACTTCCCCGAGTCGTTCGACCCGCTGCTGCCTGCGCACCTGGCCTACGTGGGCCGCTGGCGGCTGGGCGACCGGCCCGAAGCAGGCGGCCCCACCGTGGCCGAGCTGCTGCTCTCGCCCACGCGAACCTACCTGCCGGTACTGCGGCCCATACTGGCCGCCCACCGCGACCGCATCCGGGGCATCGTTCACTGCACCGGCGGGGGCCAGACCAAGTGCCTGCGCTACCTGCCCGCGGGCCTGCACGCCGTCAAGGACGCGCTCTTTGAGCCGCCGCTGGTCTTTCGCTTGATTCAGCAAGCCCTGCCCACCCCTTGGCGTGAAATGTACCAGACCTTCAACATGGGCTGCCGGCTCGAAATCTACACCGATGCCTCTACAGCCGAAGCCCTCATCGCCCTGTGTGCCGGTTTCAAGCTCGAAGCACGGGTAGTGGGCCGCTTCGAAGCCTGCGCCGGCCCGCCTCGACTTACCATCGTACACGCCGGCGAGGAACTGGTCTATGCCGAAAACTGATCCGATGGACCGTCAAGGATATTGCTTGTTTTGATTCCGAGCGAAAAGGCAATTCGGATAAAGACTCTTGGCGCAGATTGCGTGCAGCTGCTGTTTATTTCAGCCACACAAGTACCCCCCACCCAACGACAGGCTCAAGGCTCAGCCTTCACCCAGCAGGTCGAGGTATTCGACTCCTTCAAGCTTGGCCTGACTGAGATCGACGCCCTGAACAATCAAATCTTTGAACGAGGCGTAACTGAAATCGGCCCCGCTGAAGGCGCAGTATTTAAGCACGGCCCCCTCGAGGTCGGCATGGGTCAGGGTGGCCTCGTTGAAGGCGCACTGCTCGATGTAAGTACCGACGAGCTGGGCCTCATGCAGCAAAGCCCCATCGAAGATCGAATCGCGCAGGCTGGCTCCGTAGAGGTTGCAGGCACGCAGGTCGGCCTTGGTGAGGTCGCTTTTGTGCAGGCTCACGACGATGAGTTCAGCTTCGGCGAAAATGGCCTGCTGGGCTTTGAGCTGCGAAAGCTCGGCGCGGTAGAGCTGGCAGCCCGTGAGGTCGGCTTTCACCAGTTCGGCCCCCGAGAGGTTGGTGTCGCAGAGGTTCGCTCCCTGCAGGTTGGCACCGTTAAGAATGGCCAGACGCAGGTTGGCCGACATCATCTGTGCTTTGATGAGAGTCGCCTCGCTGAGGTTGGCACTGAAGAGATTGGCTCCCCGCAGGTAGGCTTCGGTCAGGTTGACCTCGCGCAGATAGGCTTCGCTGAGCTTGGCCCCCCGCAGGTCGGCCCGTGAGAGGTTGGCGTAACTCAGGTTGGCATGGCTCAGGTCGGCCCCCAGCAGGTTGGCTCCCGTCAGGTTGGCGTAGCTCAGGTCGGCCCCCCGCAGGTCGGCCCGTGAGAGGTCGGCCCCCAGCAGGTTGGCCCGCGTCAGTTCGGCCTCTTCGAGGTTGGCTGAAACAAGGCTGGCACCGGGCAGGCTGGCCTCGGCCAGGTTGGTCTTATAGAGCATGGCCCCGCGCAGCTGGGCATTCTTGAGGTTGGCGCGGTGGATGTTGGCGGCCCGCAGGTTGGCCCCCTGCAGGTTGGCCCCCTGCAGGTTGAGCGGCCGATAGGCATCGCCCGTCGAACTCATCACGATGAATTCCCACAGGTCTTTGTCCGAGAGGATGCGATCGTCGGGGTTGAATTCCATGCGCACAAAAATGGGGGCGGTTGGGTTGGAGTCTTAATTTACGGAGGTTTACCCAAAAAACGATGCCACAGGGCCGCGGCCAAAGTCAGTCGTTCCGCCGCGGACTGAGTGGGCGGCGGGGCTGGCGTTCGGGTTGGGCTGAGGGCTCGGGCTGACGGGCAGCGTCTTCGGCGCGACCGGCCTTGACGATGCGTTTGCCCGGCGTGAAGACCCGCACGATACAGAAACCCAGCCGCCAGCCGCCGGCATCGAACGACGTGGGCGAGCGTTGCAGCAGGTTGTTGATGAGCAGGGCTTCCGAATTGCTAGCGTTGATTTGGAAGACGTGTCCACCCACTTCCAGCTCGACCCCAAGGCCCAGCGGGTGGTAATAGTAGGGTGCCGCCTGGGCGGCACCGGGGCTGCCGAAGGGCAGCTGGCTGTTGACAAAGTCGTTGAAGGGCAGCAGGTAGTCGCCCGTCAGCGTGAGGGTGCGGCTCACGCGGTAGCGGGCACCGAAGCCCAGAGCAAACTGGTTGTTGGCAGCCACCACCACGCGACCCGCCGTGGTAGCGGTGGGCTGTTCGATGTAGTAATCGTCGGCATACGAACCAACGAAATTGCGGTGGAAGTACGTGGGCAACAGGGCCAGCGAGAAGCGCGGATGAAACTTGCGCGTCAGGACGAGCTGCGTTACGTAGCTCAGCCGGGCCGATGCACGGGGAAAAAGCTCGAAGCTTTCACTGCCAATGCTGGTGCGCAGATTTTGGGCAGGATCGTAGGCCGCATTGGCGTAGAGGGTTACCGACAGGGGCATGCCTTTGCCGTCCATCTGCTGGAGCAGCCGGTATTTGATCAGCCCGTCGATGCGTTCATTCTGCTTGCTGCGCCCGATGCCCACCATCAGCCGGTCGGTAATGCCGTAATCGAAGCCGATCCGGATGTCGGAGGAGTTGTCGAGGCCCCAGAGGTCGTGTCCCCCGCTGCCCACGCTGCCGAAGCGGTGCACGATGTTGAATTCGAGCACGTTACGGCCCGCCGTTTCGTTGGTCTGCAGGTTGATGAGGCGCGAGCTGTTGAAGGTGGCCCGCACGGGCATAGCCCTCGGGGCATCGAGCTGGCTGAGCAGGTCGTCGGGCGATTCGTCCTGACCCGCCGCCAGCAGTGGCAGCACCAGCAGCACTAACAACAAAAAGTTACGGTACATGATAAAAAATAAATACGGGAAACCTCGAGTTCGACGTTTCCCGTAAATTTAGACGTTTCAATCTAATTGCCGCGCAGCAATTGGACGAAGGGCCGGGCAATCAGCGTGAGAAGAGGTAATCGCTGCCACCGCGGGCGTGGCAATCGGCGCAGAAGGTCGAACGTCCGTAGACGTTGGTCTCGCCCACGCTGCGGATGGCCTGGCTGAAATCGCCGTTGGGCAGGGCCGCCGTTACCGTATTGCCGGGGATGACGTAGTAATTGAAGTCGCCGCCGGTCGGGAAATAGCCGCTGTTCTGCTTGTGCATCACAAAAACCAGTGTGAGGGGGCCTCGGCTGCCGTCGGGGTTGCGCCGGTGAACGTGCTTGGCCAGCACAGCACCCGGCTGCACAGCGGCCCCCGTGGGATAGGTCGTATAGAGGGTGCGCAGCGTGCTGTCGGGATTAGGGAGGGCCGCGTTGTGCGACCACACCAGGCTGTCGTTGCCCATGCGGTGCACGCCCGTCTTGTTTTCGAACTGTTTGATGATGGCCAGGTTGAGGTTCTCCTGCGTCAGCGGGATTTCAGCCGCCGGCTTGGGGTCCTCTTTTTTGTCATCGTCTTTCTTGCAGGCGATGAACGCCACCGGAACAGCTACGAGCAAGAGCAGTAAAAACTTTTTCATCATGCTATAAAAAACTAAGAAGTGATTAAGTAAAGGTGCATAAGGGTGCAGACAAAGTTAGCAGATAAACAGCTTTTAATCGGCCCAAATCTACCAAATTACGTAAATCAATTGGCTGATTTATGTAATTTAGAATCAATCTATGATATTAAATACAGGCAAGCACCGGACAGGCCTCTGCGCGGTTCGAGTATTTTTTAGATTGACCAAGGACTGAAACCCATTTATTTTTTGATTTTATATCAAAAAAATATAGTAAAAAACTTTAAGTCAATCATTCATTTCAACAGAAAAAACATTGCAGGAATTCGGTCAGATCCTTCCGGTGCACGGCCGGTCATTCTGTCGGCCGGGCAGCCCACTTAGCGCAGCAACGTAACCTGGCCTGTGCGCTCGAAGCCATCGGCCCGCACCCGCCAGTAGTAGACCCCTGCAGCAGCGGGCCGGCCGCTGGTCTGGTCCTCGCCCCCCCAGCGGTCGGCCGAGCGCGTCGCCCGAAAGACCTGACGCCCCCAGCGGTCGAAAACAACCAGTTCGAATCGCCCGTAATCACCCTCGGGGTAGCCCCAGTCGTCGTTGAAGCCGTCGCCGTTGGGAGTGAAGACGTTGGGCAGCCAGCCCCGCCGGTCCGAAACCACGACATGGGCCGTATCGCGCCAGACACAGCCCGCCGAATCGATCACCGAGAGCAGCAGCGTATAGGTACCCGCCGAATCGTACCGGTAGCTCACCCGCCGACCCCGCACCAGCTGCCCGTCGCCAAAATCCCAGAGCCAGTCCGCCGCGTAGTCGGCTTCCGACCACGCCCAGAGCCAGGCTTCGTGCAGGTAGAGCGTATCGGCCGGCCGGCGGCGCAGCTCGGCTCGCCGCGGGCCGACCGACTGCAGCGGCAGCAGGCGTTCCAGCGTGTCGGCGCAGCCCCCCGTGTCGCGCACCACCAGCCGAACGGTATAGCGGCCCGCCTCGGCGTACGTATGCACGGGGTCGCGCTCGTTGACCGGCGGACTGCCGTCACCCAGGTCCCAGCGGCTGTAACGGAAATCGCGGCTCAGGTTGCGGAACGAGACCGCCCCCGGACGGCAGTTGGGGTCGGGAGCCACCTCGAAATCGGCTGCCGGCTGCGGAAAGACTTCGATTTCGACCCAGGCCGTATCGGCGCAGTCGCCTTCGCGCAGCTCGACCCCCACCCGCCCGCTGCGCTGCGGAAAAGCCACCACCTCGGCACCGCGGCCCGACACCTGCAGGCCCGCAGGCAGCCAGCGGTAAGCTGGGTCGCCCGCGCCCCCCGCAGCCCGCAGCCGCACGGGCTGCCCCGCACACAGGCGGTTGGTATCGGATTCGAGCTGCGCCTCTACCCGCGGCCCGACAACGATTTCGAGGGAATCGCGCAGCAAGCAGCTTTCCCATTCCACCTCCAGCGTGTAAGTCGTCGTAACGGGCGGATCGGCCAGCGGGTTGAGGATGTCCGTACGGCTCAGCCCCGCCGCCGGTGCCCAGCGGAACCGCGCGGGCCGGTCGGTTGGCCCGAAGGATGCCGCCACGCGCAGGCTTTCGCCCGGGCAGTAATACCACTGGTTGGGATCGATCCGGGTATCGGCATCGAGGGGAGGCAGCTCGCGGACGTTGACCCGAATTTCGGTTTCGGTTCCCTCGAAACAGCCCTCGCGCAGGGCCGTTACGGTGTAAGTGGTCGTGCGCTCGGGCTTGGCCCAGACTGGAATGCGGGTGCTGTCGCTCAGGCCGATGGAAGGCCGCCAGCGGTAACGCACGTCCATTTCGAGCGTGGCGAGGCGCAGCTCGACGCTGTCGCCCGGGCAGAGCCACCACTCATTGGCCGTCCAGTCGAGGCGCGGACGGGGCCGCACTTCCAGGCGCACGCTGTCGGGGTCGCTCCAGCAGCCCTCCGATTCCACGCGCAGGGTGTAAGTACGGGTCTGGCGGGGTATGGCGCGGGGGTTGGGCGCGGCGGCGTTATCCAGATCGTCGGGCGGTACCCACTCGTAGCGGTAGCTGGCACCGCCGCCCGAAGGAGCATCGCCCAGCACGGCCATCTGGCCCTCGCACAGCAGGGCATCGGGACCCGCCCGCGCCACCGGCCGCTCGATGACCCGCACCCAGGCATGGCTCGTGTCGTCGAGGGGTTCGCTCGTACAGCCGGTAACGTCATCCTCGACCACCAGCCGGTAGAGGGTCGATTCGGTCGGGCGGGCCAAAGGGCGGGCAGCCGTCGAATCGCTCAGCCCCTGCCCGGGCGACCAGCGGAACCGGTAGGTTCCCGTACCGCCTCTTCCCGACCCTACGAGCACAACCCCCGCCTCGTCGCGGCACATGCGCCCATCGGGGCCGGCATCGGCGGCGGGCCGCTCGTACACCTGCACCACCACCGCCCCGGGTGCCCCTGCACAGCCGTTGGGGCCGATGCGCCGCAGGCGGTAGGTGGTCGTCTGGCCGGGGGTGGCCACGGGATCGGGGGCGTAGGGCCGGTCGAGGCCTAGGGTCGGTTCCCAGAGGTAACCGAAGTTTTCATTTTCATCTAAAAGCGGCTGCAGACGGACCCCCGCTTGTCCGATGCACATCTCTTCGCGCACCCGTGCAAATACGACAGGCGGCACCGCCTCGACGACGACGCGAACGGTCAGCGGCTCGCTCGGGCAGTCGCCGCAGAGCACGGTCAGGGTATAGGTCGTCGTGGCGGCGGGTCGGGCAATGGGATTGCAGTGGGTGGGGTCGTCCAGGCCCGCGGCTGGTTCCCAGCGGCAGGCACAGCCCGGCGTAACGCGGGCTTGCAGCGTCGGCGGGGCCTCATCGACACACCAGACCGCATCCACCGGCGGAACGACTTCGGGCACCGGATCGATGCGCACAGTCAGGCGCAAGGTTGGGCCGATGCAGCCTTCGGCCTGCGTTTCGAGTACCAGGTTTTTGAGGCCGAGCGTCAGCCAGTAGACCTGCAGCCCCTCAGGAAAGGAGCCACCCGCCCGGATGCCTCCGTCGGTCTCGAGCCGGTAGGTCCACTCGGGATTGATGATTCCGCGCAGGGTCAGCGTCTGGCCCACACAGGCCGTAAGCTCACTCGGTTCGAGGGTCGGTTCGGGCCGGGCGACGATGCGCAGGGGGTAGCTCAGCGTATCGCCCGCGCAGCCCTGCACGAAAGGCACCAGCCGGATGAGCGTATCGCCCGCCGGAAAGCGGGCCACGTAGCGTGGTCCGTCGAGGCTGGCATCGGGCCAGCGGTAGCCCTCGGCACCGGTCGCCCGGAAGGTCAGCTCCTCGCCTGCGCAGCCAGCCCTCGGTCCATCGAGCTGCACGCGGGGGCGGGGCACTACCGTTACACGCACCTCGGCCGGAACGCTGCGGCAGCTGCCCACCAGCGCGAAAACCCGGTAGTTGGTCGTCTGCTGCGGGAAGGCCAGCGGATCGGGGCGTTCGGGGTCGTCGAGGCCTTCGGGAGGCGACCAGAGCCAGCGCAGCTCGGGGCTGGGCTGGCCTACGGCCCGGGCCGAAAGCCGCACGCCCGCCGCCGTCCCGCAGTAAAGTACATCGCGGGGCGCGGCTACGCGCAGTTCCAGGTCGTTGAGGCTGAAGCGCAGGCTGCCCGCATCGCTGATGTTGCCGCAGGCATCGGCGATCGGCCCGACGAGGCTCAGGGTGTAGGTGCCTACCGCCGTGTAAGGCGCAGCCCAGCGCAGGCGCACCCATTGCGTCAGGCCCACGGGGATTTCGTCGCAGTCGGGTGCCAGCAGCTCGAGCGCGGCCACGGTCTGTCCGTCGGGGGTAGTCAGCTCGAAGTCGCTGGCATCGAGGCTCCGGCAGTCGATGTACTCATCAAAAAACAGGCGCAGCGTGTCCGCGAGGCAGCGGTCGGGGATAGCCACGCGCAGCAGGCTGGGCGGATCGGTGTCGGTGAAGCGGGGTTCGTTGGGCTGAAGGTTGAAGTCGATCGCATAGCCACCGAAGCTCGCTTCATCTTCGGCATAGGAGCTGACGTAGATCACGTAGCGGCCACCGGCCCGCACGGGGATGCGGGCATTGAAGGGGCTGCCGGCAGCACCCTGGCGCGTGAAGGGGGTGCTGCCGTCAGCACCCGTCGGACCCCAATCCGCGCTGTAGTTGCAGCTGATTTCGAGTTCGGGCCGGTCGAAGATATCGGCGCAGGTGGCGTTGGTCAGGTCGTAGACGGCCCAGTCGTAGTCGGCGTCGAACTGGCCGGGTGTGATGAGAAAGCTCACGAGACCGTCGCGGTCGGGACTGAAGCGGTACCAGACCCCGTTAAGCTCGCCCGAGGCGAGGCAGGAATACTCGGAGTTGATTTCGCTCGGCTGGTCGTAGAGGTTCCAGGGTCGGCGGTCGAGGCTGTAGCGGGGCAGGCAGATGGGGATAGCATCGACGCAGTTGCCGGCACGCGAGTCCTGGGCCCTTGCGGCCTGCAGACCACCACCCAGCACCAGCAGCCAAGTCAGGAGAATACGCACTATCATAGCCTGGTACAAAGCTAAGGCCTGGACCGCCCCGATCGATGCCTCAAGTCAATATATTGATTTTTTGATTTACATAACAAAAAATTATCATAAAGTCCTATAAAACTGATTTATTTATAACTAATATATGTCAATTCATACAAATAAATTGACTTGAAAGTTAAAAAATCAAAAAAATGCACCAAAAACTTGGTCTTCGACCAAGCAGAGCCTAGATTTGTCCATTCCCCTCAAGTGCCGCTTCAGCCATGAAAAAAATCCTGGGACTTCTGATTCTGGCCCTCGCCTGTGCAGGCTGCCGAATTGTGGACTTCGACCACGCCGGCGGTCTGGTTCCCCCCACCGCGGAGCGCGATCCACGCCTGCCGCAGATTCGCCTCACGGTGGCGGGGCACGAGCGGGCCATCCACCTCGAAACCTTCGGCCAGCCCGACCGGCCCGCCCTTTTCATCCTGCACGGCTCGCTGGGCGACTACCGGCCCTTCCTGTCCTACCAGCAGCTGGCCGACCGCTACTTCGTGGTGCTCTGGGACCAGCGCGGCAACGGCCTGAGCGAACGCGTAACCGAAGCCGAGATCGGTTCCGAATTCGTCATCGAGGAAATCGACCGGCTGCGCGAACGCTTCTCGCCCGGGCGGCCCATCACCTTGATGGGGCATTCATTCGGTGCCATGTATACGGCCCTTTACCTCTCGGCGCGGCCCCAACACGTGCAGCAGGCCATCCTCCTCGAGCCGGCCGGCCTCAACAGCGCAGGCATGCAGGTGGCCATGGACCGGTCTTTCCAGCTCGATCTGCTCGGACCGACCTTCGCCGCCCGCTCGTGGCAGCATACCATCCTCGCACCCGCCGACCACGACCAGCTCGACTATAAGGCCCTCTCCATCCTCAAAGGCGCGAACATGCAGTATTTCTGCGACCCCGCCAATCCGCCCGACTGGCCCGTCTGGCGGTCGGGTGCCTACTACGACCTGATCCGCAACCGCAAACTCATGCAGGGCACCAAGTTCAGTTTTGATTTTGCCTACGGCCTGCAGAATTTCGAGCCGGAAGTCCTGCTCGTAGGCGGGGCCTGCGGTGGCATCGGCTACGATTTTCAGCGCGAGTTCAACGCGCCGCTGTTCCGCCGCTGCCGCGTCGAGCGCATCGAAAACGCCGGCCACCGCCTCGTTACCGAGCAGTTCGAGGCCGTCATCGCTCTGCTCAAAACCTACCTTTCGGAATATCAATAAGCCATAAGCTGCCTCCGATCTCAACCGCTTTTTCATCAATGATCCGTCTTTCTATTGCCCTGCTGGCTCTGGTAGGCCTGCTGAGTGGATTCAGGTTAGAGGCCCAACCACTGGCTCCGGCCGAGGGCTGGGCCAGACAAGGCATCGGGGTGGTGGTGGGCTGGTACCACACGCCGACGGTGGGCCTCCAGTTCCGGCAGCGGCTGGGCGATGGGGGCTTTGCCCGTTCGGCTGAACTGCAGGCCACCCTGCAAGCCCCCTGGGGCACGCTGGGCCGCTTCAGCGACTGGCAGCTGAGCGTGGGGGCGGCCTCGTGGTGGGTCGAGCAGGGCAATTTTGCGCTGGCCAGCCGGCTGGCCGTCAAGCTCACCCGCGCCGAAGACCCCAACGGCCGCCTCGTGGGCTGGGGTACCGAGCTGGGGGTACTGCCCGCCTGGCGGGGCCAGCGGCATTTTCTGGGGCCTTACCTGGGGATCGACCCGACCTGGGCTACCCACATCAAATTCAAAGAATACATCCACCGGGCCTTTGCCGACCGCTACCCCGACCAGCGCGGACAGGGACCGGTCGATCCGCCGGCCGATGGCTGGCGGCCGCTCTCGGCAGTCTATTTTCTGGCGGGGGCGGGCTGGGGCCAGCGCATCGGCGATCGCCTCGGTCTGGGAGCGCATGTGCTTTGGTCGATGCCCGCGCAGCGGCAGGCTGTGGGCTTCTATCCCGACATCGGTTTGATGCCGTTTCGGGCGCAGGTCTCGGTCGAATACGGCCTCGAGCCGCCGGCCCGGCGGTAGGGCAGGCAGCCGCTCAAAGATTCGATCGGGTTCGCGGCCTGCGGCCCTCTTGCTGCTGAGGCAGCAGGCCCAATTGGGCTTTTTGTAAAATTGGTCAGCGAAAAACCTCGGGCCGAACAGCCGCAGGAACCGGCAATGGGGCAACTCACAGCCCTGCCAGAGCCGCCTGCAGGGCTTCGAGCTTGGCCTGGGCATCGGCCAGTTTCTGCCGTTCCTTGGCCACGACTTCGGGCTTGGCGTTGGCAACGAACTTCTCGTTGCTCAGCTTTTTTTCGACTGAAATGCGAAAACCTTCGAGGTAGGCGATCTCCTCGGCGATGCGCCTGCGCTCGGCCTCCACGTCGATGTATTCGCCCAAGGGCACGTAGAGCTCGTGCGTATCGACGAGCAGCGAGACGGCACCTGCCGGCGGGGTGCTTACCAGTTCCAGCTTCGAGAGGCCCGCCTGCCCCGCCAGAATGGGGCGGTAGGTCTCGATGACCGGCCCCGCATCGGTTTTGAGGTAGAGTTCGAGGGCGACCTTGGGCGAGAGGCCGCGCTCGGCCCGCAGAGCACGCACCTGCCCCACCATGCGCCGTACCAAATCCATGTGCTGCAGGCGGGAGGCCGCATCGGCTGATGCGGCAAAGGCAGGCAGGCGGCTGATGCACAGCGACTGCTCGGGCGTACGGGGGGCCAGGTGGCTCCAGATTTCCTCGGTGATGAAGGGCATGAAGGGATGAAGCAGTTGCAGCAGCTGTTCGAGCAAACCCACCGTCCGACGGTAGGCTGTGGCCGAGAGGTGCTGGCCTTCGGCCGGTTTCATCAGCTCGAGGTACCATGCACAGAAGTCGTCCCAGAACAGGCGGTAGACCGTCAGGGTGGCATCGGAGATGCGGAAGTGTTCGAACTGGGTTTCGATTTCGGCGGCAGCTTCGGCGATGCGGGCTTCCATCCAGTCGAGGGCCAGCTTTTCGGTGGCTGTGGGTTGCTGCTCGGCTACGCGGCTTTCGAGGCTGCGCAGCAGCCGGAAAGCATTCCAGATTTTGTTGGCAAAGTTGCGGCCCTGCTCGCAGAGCGATTCATCGAACATCAGGTCGTTGCCCGCCGAGGTGCAGAGCAGGATGCCCATGCGCAGGCCGTCGGCTCCGTATTTTTCGATTAAATCGAGCGGCTCGGGCGAGTTGCCCAAACTCTTGCTCATTTTGCGGCCCAGCTTGTCGCGCACGATGCCCGTGAGGTAGACCCGCCGGAAAGGCCGCTCGCCGCGGTATTCGAGGCCGGCCATGATCATGCGGGCCACCCAGAAAAACAGAATTTCGGGTGCCGTTACCAGGTCGTTGGTCGGGTAGTAGTATTTGATGTCGCGGTTGTCGGGATCGATGAGGCCATCGAAGACTGTAAGGGGCCAGAGCCACGACGAGAACCAGGTGTCGAGTACGTCCTCATCCTGACGCAGGTCGTGGGCTGTGCCGGTGTAGCCCTCGCTTCGGGCCTGAGCGAAGGCCTGCTCGCGCGTGAGGGCCACCACGTAGCGTTCGTCTTGGGTGAAAGCTTCTCCCCAGTACCAGGCGGGGATGCGCTGGCCCCACCAGAGCTGGCGCGAGATGCACCAGTCGTGCACATTTTCCATCCAGTGGCGGTAGATGTTGAGGAAGCGGTCGGGGATGAGCTGCACGCCCGTACCGTCGGTGCGCAGCACGATTTCAAGTGCGGGCCGGGCCAGGGCCTCCATACGCACAAACCACTGCAGCGAGAGCCGCGGCTCGACGACGGCATCCGTCCGTTCGGAATGACCGACTTTGTGGATGATTTCTTCTTCTTTGACCAGATGACCGGCATTGCGCAGGGTCTGGACGATCTTTTTACGCACCTCGAAACGGTCTTCGCCCACGAACAGGCCCGCGGCTGGACTGAGGGTGCCGTCGGGGTTGAGCATGTCGATGACGGGCAGCTGGTGGCGTTGGCCGATCTCGTAGTCGTTGACGTCGTGGGCGGGTGTTACTTTGAGGCAGCCCACGCCAAAAGCGGGGTCGACGTAGTCGTCGGCGACGATGGGCAGGCGGCGGTAGAGAAAGGGCAGCAGGGCGTGTTGGCCGATGAGGTGGCGGTAGCGGTCGTCGTCGGGGTGCACGGCAATGGCCGTATCGGCGAGGATGGTTTCGGGCCGCGTCGTGGCAATGGTGATCCAGGCCTCGGGGTCGGGGCTGTCGATCTTGTAGCGGATGTGGTAGAGCTTGCCTTTCGTTTCTTTGTAGATGACCTCTTCATCGGAGAGGGCCGTCCGGCCTGCCGGGTCCCAGTTGATCATGCGCAGGCCGCGGTAGATCAGGCCTTTGGCATGGAGGTCGACAAAGGTGCGCAGCACCGATTCGGTCAGGGGGGGGTCCATTGTAAAGCGGGTGCGCCGCCAGTCGCAGCTGGCCCCGATCTTGCGCAGCTGCTGCAGGATGATGCCGCCGTATTTCTCTTTCCAGGCCCAGGCGTGTTCGAGGAACTGCTCGCGCGTCAAGTCCGATTTCTTGATGCCCTGTTCACGCAGCAGAGCCACAACCTTGGCCTCGGTGGCGATGGAGGCGTGATCGGTGCCCGGCACCCAGCAGGCGTTGTAGCCCTCGAGGCGTTTGCGGCGGATGAGCACATCCTGAATGGTGTTGTTGAGCACGTGGCCGATGTGCAGCACGCCCGTTACGTTGGGCGGCGGGATGACGATGGTGTAAGGCTCGCGCTCGTCGGGGTCGGAATGGAAAAAACCATGTTCGTCCCAGAAGGCGTACCACTTATCTTCGACGACGGAGGGATCGTAGGTTTTGGCAAGGTCGGACATGAGCGGATGGGCGGCTCGTCTGTGGAGCCACGCGGGGCAAAGTTAGGGGAGGCGGGCAAATGACGGGGTGGCAGTCCCGCAGGCACCGTGCGCACGTGCTTGCGATATCGGTCGGGGCACCGCCCCAATCGGCAGAAAGGTCAGGCAAAGGACAGCACTAAAAAATCGACCGAACCAACGGACAGCATACCGGCCTCAGGCCAGCCCCTGCGTCAGCCCCTCGGTCCAGCCGAAGAGACCGGTAGTTCCCCCACCATGAACGACGACGACCGTCCCGCTGAGGGCCGCTTCGGGCACCAGCCGCGCCGCCCAATCGAGCAGCGGGGCCGAGTAGACGGGGTCGGCAGGCAGGCCCTCGGCCCGGAACCAGTGGCGCGTGGCCGCCAGTTCATCAGGCCCTACCCGTCCGAAGGGCCGCTGCGGCGGGTAAAGGCGGTAGCGGGTGGGGGGCTCGTCGGGGGCGGCTCCCAGCCATTGCACAAAGGCTCGCCCAAAGCGGGCCAGCACCCGTGCGAAAGTCTCCGGACTGCCGGCCGTCAGCAGGACGTGGTGCTGGCGGCGGCTGCCCACCCAGGCATCGGCCCAGAGCAGGGCGGCGGCCGTCATACCGGTTCCGGCATCGAGGAGCAGGTGGTCGATGGGCCGGTTCAGAGCCGCTTCGTGGCGGGCCAGATCGGTCCAGAGGGTCAGGCAGCCCGGCAGGGCCGGTTCCACCGATGCCCCCTCTTCAATAAGGTAGACAGTATACCCCTGAGCGCGGCGACCCTCGGCCCACTCGCGGGCCAGATCGAGGGCGCGGGGCCAGTCGCTGCGGGCAACCCAGTCGATGGCTTGGGGGGGCGTGCTCAGGCGGATGAGCAGGTGGTTGCCTGCGGGCCGGTACTGGTCGGGTGCGCCCCGCAGAATGAGGCGGTAGGGCTGGCCCTGCTGCCGCAGCAGCAGAGCCAGCCCGGCTACGGCATTGGACTGTGCCCCGCCCAGGAGCCAGACTTCGTCGAAGCGGTGGCGGGCCAGAAAGGGCAGCAGGCTGGCAAACTTGCGCACCTTGGAACCACCGGCAGCCAGGGGCAGCTCGTCCTCACGCTGAACCAGAACCGAGGCGTTGAGCCGGTGGATGGTCTGAAGTGGATGCAGGCGGGCGTTGAGGGGCAGATCGAGCAGCGGAGTCTGGGCCAGGCGGTCGCGCAGCCGCTGAGCGCGGGCTTCGGAATGGTCGGTCATGGCTGGGGGGCGATGTTGAGGGCTTGGTTCCAGATGGTCCAGGCGGCTTCGGCCTGGGCATGGAGCATGCTCAGGCCGTTGCAGGTACGGGCACCGGCGGCGTGCCCGCGTGCCAGAAACCGGGTTTGGGCGGGGTTGTAAACGAGATCGAAGAGCCGGTGCTCGGGCGTGAGGGCTGCATAGGGCAGAGGCGGCTCGCCTGCGACCTCGGGATACATGCCCAGCGGCGTACAGTTGACGATGAGGCGGTAGCGGGCCAGCAGGGAGGCTTCGAGAGCCTGCCAGGGCAGCTGGTCGGCCCGGGCGGGCTTGCGGGCAACAAACAGGCAGTCGGTCTGGCCAAAGACCGATTTCAACACGAAATCCACCGCACGGGCAGCTCCGCCGGTACCCAGAATGAGAGCAGGCGGGCAGGGTTCGGCCCCCAGAAAGGCCCGTAATGCAAACTCAAATCCTTGAATATCAGTATTGTAGGCAATCCAGGAAGTATCGTCGGTACGCAGCAGGGTGTTGGCCGCGCCCACAGCCGCAGCCGTCGGATCGAGAGCCTGTACGTAGTCCAGAATGGCCTGCTTGTAGGGGATGGTAACATTGAGGCCGCGCACCTGTGGGTAGATGGTCGGAAAGTCGGCAAAGAATTCCAGAGACTCAAGCTCGAAAAGGCTATATTTGCAACAGATTTTGAGGCTGTGGAATTTTTTGGTAAAATAATTGCTAGAGAAGCTGTGCCCAAGCGAGCGTCCGATCAAACCCAGTTCGACGGGAGGTCGGCCGGTCGTGGAGGGGGTCTGCTGATTCGGAATGTAGGGCATGAGCAGTGGAGTGGGGGCCAGTCAGCCAGCTTGGTCTTGTCAATCAAAAATGACGCGCCTGCAAAGGCATTCACATTCGCAAAATCGTTCCGGCTTAGGGCGGCAATTTTTCGACCGACGCACAGAATTTTGAGCTTTTTAACGAAAACTGAAGGAACTGCGCTAAATTAGCCACAATATTCGCAACCTTGTGCGCAACCCGTACGGATTGACCTATGGCACGAACCTATCGACTCCTCCTGCTGCTAGTGGCTTTGCTGACCTTGGTGCAGCCTGCGCAAGCCCAAGACCCGCAGTTCTCGCAGTTTTACGCCAACCAAGTGCTGCTCAGCCCTGCGTTTGCAGGTTCAACCGAAGGCCCGCGTCTGGCCTTCAACGCCCGCTCGCAGTGGTCGGCCATACCGGGAGCCTACCGGACTTTTGCTTCAGCATTCGACCTGCCGGTCTATTTTGGTGAAACGCGCCACGGCCTCGGTCTGGTATTCATGGCCGACCAAGCCGGTGCCGGCAACCTGACCAAACTCGACATCGTGGGCAACTACGCCTACCGCATCCTGCTCAACGACCGCAACGCCATCCGGCTGGGTCTGGGCTTCGGCATCCAGCAAACGAGCATCGACTTCTTCCGCCTGCGCTTCCCCAATCAGTACGACCCCGTGCAAGGCTTTGACCCCACGCGTGCAAGCGGTGAAATTCCCTCCGAAACGCGGGTAACCCCCGAAATCCGCGCCGGAGCCATGTACTACAACCAGATTTTCTGGATCGGCTTCAACGTCAACCACATCACCCAGCCCGAGCAGAAGCTGACCGGTGGCCCGGGTGCCGGCGAGAAACTGCCCATGCATCTGGCCCTCTTTTCAGGCTTCAACATCCCGATCGAGCAACGGCTGGTCAAATCGGTATCGCCCTCGATCATGTACCGCCAGCAAGGCCCCTTCAATCAGCTGGATTTGGGCTGCTACGTCAATTTCGATCCGATCGTCTTCGGTCTCTATTACCGCGCACTCGAACCCGATGCCGTTATCGGTCTGGTGGGCATCCAGAAAGGCCAGTTCCGCATCGGCTATTCGTATGACTACACGGTATCCTCGCTGACAAACACCGTATCGGGTGGCTCGCACGAGGTGTCATTTGTCGTCGAGTTCGACCGGCTGCCCCGCCGCTCGAAGCGTCCCAGTGTCAACATGAGTTGCCCCAAATTCTAAGCTTGAACCGGCCCTGTGGCCATACCCGAAAATCGAAAACGCAAGAGAAACGAGAGCTTCAACCCTCATTATCCAAAAACTTTACCGGATATGATTTCCAGAATGTTCCTGTTCGTTGTAGTCATCGCCCTGCTCGGCTCCTCGGCCTGCACGCGCAAGAACTACAACCAAGTACCCAAAGCCAGCCGCAAAACTGGCGTGGCGTATAACAAGAAACCGTCGCAGGCAGGATCGACCGAAGCTTACGGCCCGGTACGCTTCCCAGGCCAGCAAGCGGCCCCCGACATGGTCTTCATTGAGGGCGGAACTTTTCACATGGGTGGTGCTGAAGGCGACATCGGCTACGAGTACAACAACCGCGAGCGTCAAGTAACCGTCCACAGCTTTTACCTCGACCAGACCGAGGTAGCCAACGTCGACTGGAAAGAATTCCTGCACTACTACGAGATCGACTCGGGAGCCGAAAAAGTCGTCCAGATGCGTCCCGACACCTTCGTCTGGTACCGCGACCTGGCTTACAACGAACCTTTCGTCGAACTCTACTTCCAGCACCCAGCCTTCGACAACTACCCGGTTGTAGGCGTCTCGTGGTACCAGTGCAACGAATTCTGCAAGTGGCGCACCAACTTCGTCAACCGCCAGCTCCTGGAAGCCAACCCCGATGCCATTCCGCACCCGCGCTTCCGCCTGCCCACCGAAGCCGAGTGGGAATACGCCGCCCGCGGCCTCCTCGAGCAGGAACTCTATCCGTGGGAGGGCAAGTCGCTGCGCAACCAGAAAGGCCGTTTCAATGCCAACATGAAACGTGGCCGTGGCGACTACGCCGGCCGTTCGAGTGCGGGCGGCTCGCGCCTGCTCGAGGGCCTCAACGACGGCTACATGATCCCCGGACCGGTCATCTCGTTCTACGATGTCAACGACTTTGGCCTCTACCACATGGCCGGCAACGTGGCCGAATGGACCCTCGACACCTACCGCGTGCTCGCTCTCGAGGACAACGAGGACTTCCAGCCCTTCCGCCGCCGCGGCGACCTCGAATCCGACCCCGAACAGCAGGACGTAGTCTACGCCCGCAACGGTATGGACCGCGACCGCATCTCGCTGCTCTACAACCCCTACGATCCCAAGAAAGCCGAAACCAAGTTCATTCCCGGTCCCGATCCCCGCGACAGCGACCACGACCGCGTAAAAGTCTACCGCGGTGGTGGCTGGAGCGACGTGGCCTACTACCTCTCCTGCGGCACGCGCCGCTTCTGGAACGCCGACTCCTCGGCCTCGCACATCGGCTTCCGCTGCGCCATGAGCCGCGTCGGCAGCCCCTCGCTCAACTACTGATCCGAATCCCTTTCGATAAACTCATTTCCCGAAAGCCCCGCCCCACCAGCGGGGCTTTCGCCTTGTACCCCCCAGCGCGATTTTGGTCTGGTCTTTGATCAAGGCCTGCGTATTTTTGCTGCCCAAAGGGAACGCCTGCAGCCGCGTTCCGATTTCACATTGCAATGCAATCCCGGATTATGGACACCCTGTCGAACCAACGATCGGGGCGCGTCTTCCAGAACCGCGTCCTCGAACTGCTGACCCGAACCTCACCTGCAATTGTCTGGACGACCTTTATACCGGTGCTGGGCCTGATCGTGTTCTACGATTACTGGGCCTACGACCGCAGTGCCCTCGAAGGAATCGCCCTCTTTGGCGGAGGCCTCTTTGCCTGGACGCTGGCCGAATACCTGCTCCACCGCTACGTCTTCCACTTCATCAACGACAGCCCCTGGGTGCAACGCTTCCACCACTATGCCCACGGCTACCACCACGCCCACCCGCGCGATCGCGACCACCTCTTCATGCCCGTACCGCTGAGCCTGACGCTGACCTTCGTTTTCCTTGGCGTGTTCTGGCTGCTGCTGGGCGAGCGGGCCTTTTCCTTTCATCCGGGCTTCGTAACGGGTTACCTGATCTACTCGACGCTGCACTACAGCATGCACGCCTTCCCGCAGGCCCCGCGCCTGCTGCGTGGCCTCTGGCGGCACCACCACCTGCACCATTACAAGCACACCCACGCGGCCTTCGGGGTTTCGTCCACGCTCTGGGATCGGGTTTTTGGCACCATGCCCAAGGCCTCGCAGACCGCTGGCCGCTCCAACTGATGGGTCGACGAACGCTGCGCCTGCGCCGCGCCCAGCTGACGCCCGAAGGGCTGCAGAGCTGGCTGGGGCGTGAGGTCGATGCCGTGCTCAGCGATGGCACCACCCGTCATGGCCGCGTGGTTGCTGTCGATGGCTCGGGGCTGACACTCGAAGACAGCCTGCACGGCCTCGAATGGCCGGGCAGCCGCCACCGCCACCGCCTGGACTACGCCCAGCTCGACGAGCTGGTAGTTGCGCCCTACAGCCCCCTGTGAAGCTGTTTTTGCCTATTTTGGCCCTGTGTGGATCGCCAGTACCGCCCGCTACGCCCCCTTGGCCACTGCCATTGCCCAAGCAATGGAAAGCCCCTGCATCGGCCTCGAACGGTATGCCTTTCCCGACGGCGAGCTTTACCACCGCCTGACCGACAACCTGACCGGTGCCGATGTCGCCCTGATAGGCGGTACGGCTACCGATGCCGATACCCTTGAACTTTTCGATCTGGCCTGTGGGCTGGTGCACGAGCAGGTGCGGGGACTGGTGGTGATCATCCCCTACTACGGTTATTCGACGATGGAGCGGGCCGTGCGGCGGGGCGAGGTCGTCAAGGCCAGCACGCGTGCCCGCCTGCTCTCGGCCATTCCGCCGCCTCGGGGCCGCTTCGAGTTCGTGTTCCTCGATCTGCACTCCGAAGGCATTCCCTATTACCTGGCCACGGCGGCCAGCTGCACCCACCTCTACGCCAAGCCCTTGGTAGTGGAGGCTGCGCGTCGGCTGGGTGGGGCCGACTTTGTGCTGGCCGCCACCGACGCAGGTCGGGCCAAATGGGTCGAATCGCTGGCCAACGACCTGGGCGTGGAGAGTGCCTTCGTCTACAAGCGGCGCAGCAGCGGCCACGATACCGCTCTGACAGGGGTCAACGCCGAGGTGGCCGGACGGCGGGTAGTCATCTACGACGATATGATTCGTACGGGTGGCTCGCTCGTGCAGGCGGCGCAGGCCTACCGTGCCCGCGGTGCCAGCCAGCTCTATGCCGTAGCCACGCACCTGGTGCTGCCCCCAGGAGCCAAGACCCGCCTGCGCGAATCGGGCCTCTTCGAGCGGGTAGTGGGCACCGACAGCCTGCCCCAGGCCCGCGAACAGGCCGACGATTTTCTCGAAGTCGTGAGTTTGGCCGGTCTGCTGGCCGACTACCTGCGGGGCCGCCTGCTTTGGTAGCTGCATTGCCTGCCACCGGGTCTGTGAATCTGTAGAGACTCAAGCACTGGTTTGTTTCTTTCTAAGAAATAAAAAACTATATCAGGTTATTCATTTTTAATTAGAAACAAAAATAAGCACTGCATAGTCCAGGCCATTGGCCGCGTGGCCGCACGCCGATCGATCACCTGTCGCAAAGCTGGTCTCACTTTAAATTTGGCTTATGCGGGGAAAGGCCCCGTCAACCTTTGGCTCGGTTCCTGTGTTTTAGTTCCACCATGACCGATTCGCGCTACCACCAACTGAGTGCAAGCCTAAGCTCGCGCATCCTGCTGCTCGATGGGGCTACAGGGACCCTCTTCCAGAGTTTCGGCCTGAGCGAGGACGACTACCGCGGCGGTGAACTGGCCCGCCGTGGGGCCGATCCGCGCATCCAGCAGCTGCTGGCCCGCCCCCTCAAAGGCAACCACGAGCTGCTCTGCCTGACGCGGCCCGAGGTCGTCGAACGGGTGCACCGGGCCTTCCTCGAAGTGGGGGCCGACCTCATCGAAACCAACACCTTCAGTGCCAACGCCATCTCGCAGGCCGACTATGGGGCCGAGTTTCTGGTCTATGAGCTTAACCGCACGGCAGCCGAAATCGCCCGCCGCTGCGCCGATGAGTATACGGCCCGCACACCCGACCGCCCCCGCTACGTGGCCGGTGCCGTGGGACCAACCAACCGCACGGCCTCGCTCTCGCCCGATGTCAACGACCCGGGCTTTCGGGCCGTGAGCTTCGCCGACCTGGAACGCGCCTACTACGAGCAGCTTACGGGCCTGGCCGACGGCGGGGTCGATCTTATCCTCATCGAAACGATTTTCGACACCCTCAATGCCAAAGCTGCCCTCGCCGCCCTCGAACGCCTGCGCCACGAACGGGGCATCCGCCTGCCGGCCATGCTCTCGGTAACGATCACCGATGCGAGCGGGCGTACCCTCTCGGGCCAGACGCTGGCAGCCTTCTGGCACTCGGTGCAGCACGCCTCCGACCTGCTGAGCGTGGGCCTCAACTGCGCGCTGGGAGCTGAACAGATGCGCCCCTACGTGGCCGAACTTTCGAACCTGGCACCGGTCTACACCAGCTGCTACCCCAATGCGGGCCTGCCCAACGCCTTTGGCCAGTACGACGACACACCCGAACACATGGCGGCCATCTTGGGCAGCTTCGCCCGCGAGGGCTGGCTCAACATCGTGGGAGGCTGCTGCGGCTCCACACCGGAACACATTCGGGCCATCGGGGCAGCGGTAGCCGGGCTGCCCCCGCGCCAGCGACCGCAACCCCAAGCCCGCCTGCGGCTCAGCGGACTGGAACCCTTCGTCCTGACACCCGAAACCAATTTCGTCAACATCGGCGAGCGTACCAACGTAACGGGGTCGCGGCAGTTTGCCAAACTCATCAAGGCGGGCGACTACGAAGCGGCCCTGGCTGTGGCGCGGCAGCAGGTCGAAAACGGGGCCCAGCTCATCGATGTCAACATGGACGAGGGCATGCTCGATTCCGAGGCCGCCATGGTGCGCTTCCTCAACCTGCTGGCTGCCGAACCCGATATCGCCCGCGTGCCGGTTGTCGTCGACTCCTCGCGCTGGTCGGTGCTCGAGGCGGGCCTCAAATGCCTGCAAGGCAAGGGCATCGTCAATTCCATTTCCCTCAAAGAAGGCGAAGCCGAATTCCTGCGCCAGGCCCGCATCATCCGACAGCTGGGCGCGGCCGTTGTCGTAATGGCCTTCGACGAACAGGGCCAAGCCGACACCTACGAACGTAAAATCGAAATCTGCGCCCGGGCCTACCGCCTGCTGACTCAGGAAGTGGGCTTTCCGCCCGAAGATTTGATCTTCGACCCCAACATCTTTGCCGTGGCTACGGGCATCGAAGAGCACCGCCGCTATGCCCTCGACTTCATCGAAGCCACCCGCTGGATCAAGCAGAACCTGCCCGGTGCCAAGGTCAGCGGCGGCGTGAGCAACCTCTCCTTTGCTTTCCGGGGCAACGACCCCGTGCGCGAGGCCATGCATTCGGTCTTCCTCTACCACGCCATCCGCGCCGGCATGGACATGGGCATCGTCAACGCGGGCCAGTTGGCCGTCTACGACAGCATCGATCCCGAGCTGCTGGAACGGGTCGAAGATGTGATCCTCGACCGGCGCGACGATGCCACCGAACGCCTCGTAGCCTGGGCCGAAGCCCACAAGAGCGAGGGCAGGCAGGCCGCCGATCCCCAGACCCAGGCCTGGCGCGAATGGCCCGTAGCCCAACGCCTGCAGCACGCCTTGCTCAAAGGCATCGTCGACTTCATCGAAGCCGATACCGAAGAAGCCCGCCAGCTCTACGAACGCCCGCTCCAGGTCATCGAAGGGCCGCTCATGGACGGCATGAAGCAGGTGGGCGACCTCTTCGGAGAGGGCAAGATGTTTCTGCCGCAGGTCGTCAAAAGCGCGCGGGTCATGAAAAAATCGGTCGCCTACCTCATTCCCTTCATGGAAGAGGAAAAACGCCTGGGCGGCGACACCACCCGCCAGACGGCAGGCCGCATCCTGCTGGCCACCGTCAAAGGCGACGTGCACGACATCGGCAAGAACATTGTAGGCGTGGTACTGGCCTGCAACAACTACGAGGTTATCGACCTGGGCGTGATGGTGCCCTGCCAGCGCATCCTCGAGGCAGCCCGCGAACACGCTGTCGATGCCATCGGGCTGAGCGGCCTCATCACCCCCTCGCTCGACGAAATGGTGCACGTAGCCGCAGAACTGGAACGCGAGGGCTTCCGGCTGCCGCTACTCATCGGCGGGGCCACGACTTCGCGCCTCCATACGGCCGTCAAAATCGAACCCTGCTACAGTGGCCCTGTCGTGCACGTGCTCGATGCCTCGCGGAGTGTGCCGGTACTGGGCGACCTGCTCTCCGAAGAGCGGCGGGCCGACTTTGCCGCCCGCATCCGCGCCGAGTACCGCCAGGTGCGCGAACAGCACCAGCGGCGCGGCCGCGAAAAAAATTACCTGACCTACCCCCAGGCCGTGGCCAACGCCCTGCCCGTCGACTGGGCGGCCTACGACCCACCCCTACCCCGCGTGCTGGGCCGCATCGACGTGCCCGACCCCGCGATCGCCGAACTGCGGCCCTACATCGACTGGACGCCGTTCTTTTCGACCTGGGAACTCAAAGGCAAATACCCTGAAATCTTCGATCAGCCCGAAGTCGGTGCTCAGGCCCGCAGCCTCTACGCCGACGCCAACGCCCTGCTCGACCGCCTGTCCTCCGAGGTCGGGCTGCGGCCCCGCGTCGCCTGCGGCCTCTTTCCCGCCCAGCGCACCGGCCCCGATACCCTGACCCTTTATGCCTGGGACGAAGTATCACACGCCAATGGCAATACAGATTATTTTTTTATTCAAGTTGAAGATAAAATTTACAAAATAAATCCAACCCAATCGATCGAACGACTGGAACTGCTGCGGCAGCAGGGCGAGAAAGGGGCCGGCATCCCCAACCTGTCGCTGGCCGATTTCGTGGCACCGGTCGAATCGGGCAAGCTCGATTTCGTGGGGGCTTTCGTCGTAAGTGCCGGCGAAGGGCTTACGGAACTGGTGGCCGCCTGCACGGCCAACCACGACGACTACGGTGCGATTCTGGTACAGGCCGTGGCCGACCGCCTCGCCGAAGCCGCTGCCGAGTGGCTGCATGCCCGTATCCGCCGCGAGTTCTGGGCCTATGCCCCCGACGAGCAACTCACGGCTCAGGACCTGATCCGCGAACGCTACCGCGGAATCCGGCCTGCCCCGGGCTATCCGGCCTGCCCCGACCACACCGAAAAACAGAAACTCTTTGCCCTGCTCGGTGCCGAAGCGCGGACGGGGGTGCGCCTGACGGAACAGCTGGCCATGCAGCCTGCGGCTTCGGTCTGCGGCTGGTACTTTGCGCACCCCGAAGCCAGGTACTTTGCCGTCGGACAGCTGGGGGCCGACCAGATCGCCGACTACGCCGCCCGCAAGGGCCGGCCGCTGGCCGAGGTGGAACGCTGGCTGGGGCCGTGGCTCAACTACGAGCCGGTGGCCGTGGTGGCGGAGTGAGGACAACCCAAGGCCGACGGCGGTCGTTGAGGTACCCCGATCTTGAGTCGCCAGACCTCACTTGCACACCCGTGCCATGACGATGAGCCGTTCGGCAGCGGAAGCTACGTAGGGCCGGCCGCTGTAGTCGCCCCAAAGGCCCAGCACCTCGAAGCCCTGACGCGAGAGCATCCGCGCAAAATCGTCGCGCCCAAAGAGCCAGACCCATTCCTCGAAAGGATAGTAGCGGTCGCCATCGTAGACATTGATCACTTTATGGATGCGCCGGCCCTCGATCCGTCGCACGATGTGGTAGTGTACCTTGCCGCACTGCAGGTGCTCTTGGGGCACGAGTGTCTGGCGGGTACGCTCGGGATTCAGGTAGTCGATCACCAGCAGGCCGTCGGGAATCAGGGCGTGGTAGACGTTGCGCAGCACGACCTCGTGTTCGTCCTCGCGGTCGAAGTAGCCAAAACTGGTAAAGAGGTTGAGCACCCAGTGAAACTGCTGGTCGTAGTCGAGATCACGCATGTCGGCCACGGCAAAGCGCAGGCGGTCGCTTGCACGAGCCTGAGCGGCGGCAATATTTTCGGGGGCCAGGTCGATGCCCGTTACGTCGAAACCGCGTCGGCTCAGGTACTGGGCGTGGCGGCCCTGCCCGCAGGCCAGGTCGAGGACGCGCACCGGTGGAGGCCACCGCTCGAGTACGGGTTGCAGGTGGTCGATGAGCCGGTCGAGGAAAGCAGCGGCTTCGGCCTCATCGCGGTGGGCATAAAGCTGGGCGTAATAAGGCGAGGCAAACCACTGGGCGAACCACTCGGGCGGCGCAGCGGCCGGTTCCGAGGTCATGACTGGACCGGCTTAAAGGTTCGCAGCACATCGAGCAGCTCGTCGGCCCGCACGCCCATGTGCGACTGCTCGAGGACACACTCGCCCCCGAAGATGAGCAGCACCTGCGGCGATTCGTGCACTACACCGAAGCGGTCGGCTACGGCGTTCGAGGTCGGGCGGTAGGCGATCAAATCCAGGTAGTGCAGGTCGGCAAACCGGCTCAAATCGGACTGGGCCTCCCGGAGGCGGCGCAAGGCCATGTCGGAGACCGAGCAGCGGGTGCTGTGTTTGAAAATCAGCTGCGGATGGCGACGCGAATCCGCGGCAAGCTTGTCGACTTGGGCTGGGTCGACCAGGGCGTTCCAGTTCAGAGGGCTAGGCATGATTCTAAGGTTGAGCTAGTAAAACGCCTGTCATGCCGCAGGCGTTCCGAATCAGCGCAGCAGCGTTACGGTACCCGTACGCGTGAGTCGCTTGCCGTCGAAGCGTTCCAGCTCGACTACGTAGTAGTAGGCACCCGGTATGGCTTGCTTGCCATTGCGGTCGGTACCGCGCCAGCCGTTGGTCTCCCCGAAGGCGTTGCTCTCGAACATGCGTACACCCAAGCGGTCGAAGACCCGCACAACGATCGTACGGTAGACCGCCGGATCGGCATCATAGAAAAAAACATCGTTGATGTTGTCGCCGTTGGGCGTGATGACGTTCATCGAACGTACGGGCAGCACCACGACCGAGACGCTGGCTGTATTGGTGCAGCCGTAGCGGTTCTCGCGACCCGTAACAGTGTAGCGGTAGGTACCTTCCTCGTCGTGGGCTAAGGTGATGCGCTCCTCGTTGGCAGGGCCGATAAGGTTGGCTGTCGGTTCCCAGGTGTAGGTATCGGCCCCTGAGGCTGTCAGCGTCAGGGGGGTACCGGTTTTGATCTCTTCGGGTTCGGCAGGGGCAATGGTTACCGTGGGCTGCGGGTGCACCGTGACGGAAAGGGTGGCCGTAGCCGTACAGGCGGCCAGGGTGGCCTGCAGGCTGTAGTTGAAGGTGCCTGCATCGGGCGAGCGGAATTCGGGCTGGCGGCTTTGCACATCGTTGAGGTGAGTGGCGGGTTCCCAGCGGTAGCGGGTGCTGGCATCCTCATCGAGACCACGCCCGAGGTTGACCGGCTGGTCGACGCAGGTTTCGACCGCCCTTTCCAGCCGGCTGAGGTCGGGTGCCGGACGCACGGTCAGGGTGAGGCTATCGGTGGCCGAGCACGACTGGCCGGGGAAGTTGGGGTCGTCCCGGGTACCCTGCACGCGGATGACAAGCACGCCCGGCTGCGTCGGGGTGAACAGAATGGCATCGCCCGACGAACTGGAATTGCTCAGGTCGGTCATCGGCGACCACCGGTAGCGGTCGGCTCCCGAAGCCGAAAGCTGCAGGGGCTGGCCTACGCACAGCTCGGTAACATTGTCGGCGGTGCTGGCCGATACGACGGGCGTTTCGCGCACCTGCAGTTCCAGTTCGGCCAGATTGGGACAGCCCCCTGCCGGTGCTGCCGCCCGGATACGGTAGAGGCCCGGTAACTGGGCCTGCACCACGACCGCCGGTCCTTCGAGCCGCAGCGTGATGCCGTTAGCCGGATCGGATGAAAGCGCAGGGGTGGCTCCGGCTGGCACGTTGAGCAGCGGCAGGCTGACCGTAGAGCCGGCGCAGACCAGGCGCGGCGCACTGGCGTCGAAAATCATTTCCTCGATCACCGACACGCCCACCGTTGCGGTTGCGGTACAGCCGTTGGCATCGGTACCCGTAACGGTATAGGTAGTCGTCTGGCTGACGGTTGCAACGACACTGGCTCCGTCGAGGCCGCCCGGCTCCCAGGTGTAGGTATCGGCACCGGCAGCCGTCAGGCGGGCTTGGCCGCCCGCACAGAGGGTAGCCGGGTCGGCAACGGCTTGGACAACCGGTGCCTCCAGCACGGCTACAGTTACCTCGGCAGTATTGGAACAGCCGCTGGAACCGGTTCCTGTGACGGTGTAGGTGGTCGTCTGAGTGGGCGAAATCCTGAGCGGGCTGCCGCTCAGGCCGCCCGGTTCCCAGGTAAAGGCTTGCGTACCCGAAGCCGTCAGGGTGGTACTGTCGCCCCGGCAAAGACTGGCGGGGTCGGCAGCCGCCGTTACGGTGGGCCGGTCGACGATTTCAACTTCCAGTTCGGCCTGACTTTCGCAGCCGTTGGCATCGGTGGCTACGAGCGT
>CALDDN010000024.1 GCA_937936615.1 uncultured Bacteroidia bacterium
TATTTTTTTATTACATCATATTATCTTAACATTTTTTTGTTAAAAAAATGTTAACAATTGAATGCTTGATGCGCCGGAATGGTGTTTGGCTTAATATGGCATTTGATTTGATATTAAAGATTTGTAATTTGTTGAAATGAAAAGAGGAAGGACGTGCTGAAAATGAAGACGCTCTCGCTGAACTGGTTTACCGAAGGCTTGCTCGACCTGGAATACAAGCAGTACGTGCTGCTGGGCTACCTGCAGGAGGTGCGCCGACATTTTGGCCGGACAGAACTTTATCCGGCTTTTGCCGACTTGATCGAACATTACCGCAACCTGGAACGCTACCGGCAGGCCCAGCAGCGGCTGGCCGAGCAGTTCCCCAAGCGGCTGCTGGGCTTCTCGCTGCGCCCGCCCCAGGTGCAGTACCAGACCCCCGATGCCAACGCCCTCGAGGACATCGATCAGATTGTCGACAGTGCCATCGAGCTGATGAGGCCTGCCGTCCACGAAGGCAAAGACATCTACGAGGCTGTCGATCGCGAACTGTCGGTCGAGCCGGTGGGGCTGGTGCCGCTCTACAAGCAGGCGGGCTACCTGTTCGTGCGCAGCGGTACACCCCGCTGCACCCACATCTACCGCTTCGAGGCTACGGTCTTCGATACGGGGGGCGAGCGTTACGGCGGTATCCACCTGCAGGAACTGGAAACGCGTGAGCACGGCCGGCTCCACACCTACGAGCAGATCAAGCTGGAACTGATCCGCCAGCACCGCGAGCTGCCCAATCCTGCCGCCTACTCCGTCGAAACGGTGCGTGCCCTGCCGCTCAACGAAACGGTGCTGCCGGTGGCCAAACGCCGCCTGATTCGCTATGTCATGACGGCGGGCTGAGGAGGCCCATGCCGCGCCGAGGGTTGATGCTTTTTTGCTAACTTGCAATAAAAGCCAGTTCTTTTTACAAATTTACCCCAAGCCCTTGGCGCATGAAACTCTGTTCCGCTCTTAGCTTACTGCTCTTTTCACTGTTTATTGGCCCCTTGCAGGCGCAGGTGCTCAATGCCCCCAACCCGGGCACGGGTAATCCGGGCAGTCAGGCCAACATCAACCTAACGGGCACGGGAACAACGTTTGGCCCGGGCGTTCGGGTGTGGCTTTCGCTGGACCCTAATTCGACGGCCGGAGCCTTCGAAATGACGGAGGTTTTCGTAACGAGTGCCACCGATCTGGACTTTCGGGTGGCCTGCGGCGTGCCCTTCAATACGTACTTTATTCTGGTAGAGGGGGGCGGCACCTGGAACGGCAACCCTTGGCCCGATCCCGTGCTCAACGGCGCACAGCTGACGGTGCAGGGGCCGCAGTTTCCGGCCTGTCTGTCCATCCCCATCGACTGCCAGAACACGGCCTACAGCCAGAACTTCGACAGCCTGCTGCCCACGACCAATGGCGTGTGTCCGGCCAATCCCGTGGACATGAATCCGGGCAACGTTACCTTTACCAATGGCGTAACGATACAGGGCTGGCATGTGGCGGGTTCGGGCATTCCGCGTTTCTACAGCGGCGACGGCAGCTGCGAGCTGCAGTCGACCTACCATTTCGGCACCAACGGGGTGCCCGAACGCGCCCTTGGTGCGTTGGGGGGGGCGGTCTCGCAGTCGCAGTTCGGAGTCAGCTTCGTCAACCGCGGCACGGCGGCCATCACCGAGGTGCAGGTGAGCTTCGTGCGCGAGCACTGGCGGCGGGCCACCACCAACACCGACCGCACAATCTGCGAGTACAGTACCGATGCGGGTCTCATCACGGGGGGCACGTGGACAGCCGTTCCGCAGCTCGACCTGGTGCCCAATTACACCGCGCCTGCCGGTGCGCTCAACGGCAACCTGCCCGCCAACCGCCAGAATGTAAGCTTTACGCTTACGGGCCTCAATGTTACGCCCGGTCAGGTGTTCTGGCTGCGCTGGACGGACGACGACACCCCGGGTGGTTTTGACGACGCGCTGGCCATCGACGATTTCCAGGCCACTTTCACCTATTTCGGGGGTGCGGCGGTAGGTACGCTCACAGGGGCCAACACCGTCTGCGTGGGCAATGCCTCGGGTACGCTGACCTTGGGCGGCAGTGGCGGCACCATTGTCCGCTGGGAATCGGCCCCCGACCCGACGTTCGCAGCCGTTACGCCCATCGCCAACACCAACAACACCTACAGCCCGGGCATCCTGCCCGCAACCACGTGTTTCCGCGTCGTGGTCAACACGGGAGCCTGTGCCGAAGCCTTGTCGAATGTGGCCTGCACGGTGGTCGATCCCTGTACCGATGCCAAGCTGCTGACCATCAATCCGCCGGCAGTCGATCTGTGCAATCCGCAGCAGGTAACGGTTACGGGGCTGGCGACAACGTTTCTGGTATCGACCAATGTTTTTCTGTCGACCGATCCGGTGAATCTGGTAGGGGCCATTCCCACCCTCAACCTCACGCCCATCAGCGATACGGAACTGGCTTTCGACCTTGACCCGGCCACGCCAGCAGGAACGTACTACGTTTTTGTCGAGAATGGCGGCACGCAGACGACACCGCCCTCGCCCTATCCGGCCTCGATTGCGCTCGATGTTATGGGGGTGAGTGCCGTCGGGGGGGCACTCGATCCGGCAAGCCTGACGGTCTGCTCGGGGGCCAACGCCGGCATCCTGACGCTGCTCGGTTCCTCGGGGCCGATCCTTTACTGGGAGGCCTCGCCCGACAACTTCGCAACTCCGGCCCTGATCGTAACGCTGACCAACACGACCGCCACCGAGCTGTTTAACAACCTGGTGGCTGAAACATGGTTCCGTGTAGCTCTGGGCGATGCCAACTGCCCCGTCTATTCGGCTGCGGCCCACATCGAGATCGATCCTTCGTCGGTGGGCGGGCAGGTGTTTGCCGATCAGGTGATCTGCGGCACCAGTGCGGGCGGTTCGCTGCTGCTGGTCGGTACGACGGGCAACGTGCTGCGCTGGGAGGAATCGACCGACGGCTTCGTAGCCGACATCCGCCCCATCAACAACACCCTCTATGAATACACATACAGCGTTACGTCCACAACGCAGTATCGTGCGGTGCTGGGCAGTGCCTTCTGTACGGCAACCTCTGATTTTGCGACTGTAACGGTGCAGCTGCCGCCCGACCCGGGCATCGTCGATCAGGATACGCTGGTGTGCCGCGGCACGAACACCGTCGAGTTGCGCCTGCGTGACTATACGGGCGATATCGTCCGCTGGGAGGAATCGACCGACGATTTCACGACCGACATCCGGCCCATTGCCAGCACCGCCGACCAGATTACGGTTACCGACGTGCCGGTACCGACAAAATTCCGGGCGGTGGTGGCAGCCAACGGCCTGTGCGAGGAATTCTCGATCCCCGCCTTTGTCGACATGGATTCACTGGGGGTGGCGGGCACGGTCGGGCCTGATGTAACGGTGTGCGGCATGTCGGCCTCGGGCCGGTTGGAGCTGTCGGGTCTGCGGGGTCCGGTGGTGCGCTGGGAGCGTGCGCTCGATCCCAATTTTCAGTTCAAGGACAACATTTTCACGACGACACGTACTTACGTCTACCGCAACATCATGCGGTCATTCTGTTTCCGAGCGGTGGTGCAGATTTCTCCCACTTGCCCCGAAACCTTTACCAATCCGACCTGTGTAACGATAATACGCACTGCGGGTGGAGGCCTGGCGGGGCCTAACAAGAACATCTGCAAAGGCGATCCGATCGATCATAATCTGATCCTCGCCAATCCGGGCGGTCCCGTTGTGCGCTGGGAATCGTCGACCGATTGCGATGGGTTCACCAACCCGACCCCCATACCGGTCGCGGTTCCGCTGCTTAACATTACGCAGGCCGATACGACGACCTGCTACCGGGCCGTGATTCAGGATGCCACCTGCCCGACCCAAACGTATTCGTCGATTGCCCGCATCGGGGTCTCGCGCATCAGCTTCGCACCCGAAATCACCAAGCCCGAGGGCTGCGCCCAGCTGGGCCGCGTTGTGCCCAACGGGCGGGGAGGCATCACGCCCGTGCTTATGTACTCGGTCGATCCGCCGGTGGTGCCGCCGGTGTTCCAGAATCTGGTCGATGGCCTGCCGGCGGGCGACTACGTGCTGACGGCCTATGATGCGAACTCGCGCTGCAAAGCCGATACGGCTATCACTGTGCCCGTGTCCGACGACACGGCCAGCATCGACCTGATCCGCGACATCACCGCGACCACCGCTACCCTCGACCTTTCGGGGCCGCCCAGTGGGCCGCAACCGCGCTACAACCTGCGTTACCGCATCAAGGGCAATCCCGTCTGGACGAATGTCTTCAACATCGCTCCGCCCAGTCGCGAGCTGACGGGCCTGCAAAACAACACCGAATACGAGGTGGAGGTACAATACGTCTGTCCCAACGGGAATATTTCAGCCTGGGGCGACCGTCAGGAATTCGCAACGCTCCCCGAGGGCGACTGCGCCACCGCACCCATTGCCCGTCCGGGTGGCATCTATGTAACGCTCGATGATGCCTACACGGCGACTGTCCACTGGAACCGCGTGCCCAATGCCGTAGGCTATCTGGTGAATCTGGGGTTGGCTTCGGTCTCGCCCCGCACCTGGCCCACCTACATTACCTGCGACCCGACGCAGACGCTGACGGTCAGGGGCTTGGTGCCGGGCCGCACCTACCGCACGCGGGTGCGCACCAGCTGCGGCAACTGTACCACCAGCAGCAATCAGAACGTCTCGCCCTGGTCGGTGGTCGTGCAGTTCACGATGCCACTGGCTCGCGAACAGGCACCGGTGTTCAGCAGCGAGGTGGGCCGCCAGCTGGAAATTTACCCCAATCCTGCCCGCGATCGGGTGAGTCTGCGCCTCGAAGCGGGCGAACGGGCCGAGCTGGAGCTTTTCGATCTGGCGGGCCGTCGCCAGCTGGCGGTTCCGGTGGCATTCGATGCCGAAGGCCGCAGCCAGCTTGAGCTGCCGGCGGGTCTGGCCTCGGGCCTTTACCTGCTGCGGCTGCGCACTTCGGGCGGCGGCCTGCACAGCACGCGCCTGCTGGTGGAATGATCACAGACAAAAATGCACTGAAGAAGTTACAGGGGCTGGCTTGGGTCAGCCCCTTTCTGTTTCGGGGACATTGCCATGTGTCCGCATGCCGCCGCATGGGGGTATGTCATGCAGCAGGCTGTCGGCTTGTGCCGCGAGGTTCGTCCGGGCAATTTCAGGTACTGGTGAAAAAATTTTGAGAAAAATTCTGGCTTGGGTCTCCATTTTTTTGCAGGAGCTTCCAAAGGGTATAGTGTATGTATTCTAATTACCCTTTGTTCATGAGACATTTATCATGCTCGGGTGCCTTCAAGAGAGAGAGAAGGCCCTCCCAAAACTTGCTCGCTTGGTGTTTGGTCTGGCTGCTGCTGCCTGCGTGGGCGGCGGGACAGTCCAATTCTGTACGCGACTTCTTTAAAACGGAGATATCAGCCTGGCAGCTGATACCCAACGCGGGTAGTGATGCCCGTGTGGCTCACTACACTTTCAATCCCGACAGCCTGGGCAACTACACCAGCTTTTACTGGGACTGGATCAACAGAGAGCGGTCGGGTGCGGTGCGCATTCGAATACCGTTTCCGTCCGAATCACCCTGCAACTCTCAGGCCAGGGAACTGGTGATGGAACTGCGGGAAAGTCCGCTCATGCAGCAGCTGCGCAGACAGGACAGACTCAATGGCCTGTATCTGCACGGCTGGCTGCTCGACGGCCAGATGCGTCCGGATTACGACCAGCCCGTTGCTTTGTCCTTATCTATCAACCGCTGGGATGGTTTTGTGTTTTCAAAGACATGTTTATATCATTTTTATACTGGAACTAATACGGAAAATCAAAACATATTTTATGTGGTAGTCATCCCTGGCGGTTCAAGTATTTCAGATGATTTGGGCCGTAGATTCGATGTAGTGCGTCCCGAGCAGCGCGTCAGCTGCAAGGAAATCGATGTCCAATTTGTCATCGATGCCTTTCATGACAATGATACAACTGGCGTATCGATGGTCTGTGAAAACTTTCATCCGGCATTCAATACCGTTCAAAATTTGTTCCTTCAATCTGGTGTTTTACTGAACTTGGTCTGGCACGTGCCACCAGTATACAACACTACCAATTCCGACTACTGTGGGGTTTTGCGTACCCCCTCGGGTGCCTATGTAGGTCTGAATCGTCTTAACACCATAGCGGAACAGCTTAATCTGTTCAGTGCAGATTTGAGGCGAAACCTGCATGTCGGCTTGAGTCCTGATCGGATACCTTCCCTCAGTATTCTGCTCAGTAAAACCGGAGCTGGGGGTGTCGCGGAGGCTATGGCTTTTGAGGCGAATTCCCCCAGAAATGTTCTCAGCAATACTGAGAATCCCGACCAAAGACGGAATATTGCGCTGTTTCTGAATCAAAAGATCAATGATGTATCGCACCTGAACGATGTGCTGCGTATTTCGCGGGCCATTGCCCGTTCAATGTACTACGATTCAACCGATCCTCTGAATTTCGACCATCTAGAACCCAATACTACCAATCCGAGGGAACTGAATCTCTATCGCAGAGCCTTGAACGGGGCCTTCACGCCCGGAACCGTAACGCAGCTGCAGTTTGCAGTCAGCAACTTCGGCAAAGTTCCATTCAGCCCCGATTGCCGACGCCTGCCGCTTTCACTGCAGCTTTCAGACGATGACTACTGCGATAGCAAGCCCATTCGTGTGCAGACCAACCTCGAAGCCCGAAATCAGGGGTACCTATGGAGAATAGAGGGGCCCTATGGTCAGACAAGAGAGATAAATCGAGCAGATTCACTCGATGGCTACCAGCTGTGGATTACGTCCGAACTGGCAGAGGAGCTGGGCGGCTACCCCCTGACCGTAACCGCTGTCGATCCCAACGACGAGCAGCAAACCGCCAGAATTAATGTTCAACCGAAACCAGCACCAAAGCTCCGCCGGCAGGCCACGCTGGGCGGGGTCGAGGCTTCAGGAGGTACGCTGCCCTATGTATTCACCGTGACGGATATCACAGTGTTTCCGTCATCGGAAAGGGTATTCGAGAATTACACTGCCATCGACCTGGTGCAGTTGGGCTTTCCGAAAGACCGCCTCTACCGAGTCTGCGTTGAAGATGCCAATGGCTGCTCAGACTGCCTTACGTTCGAACTGACAGACCGCAAATGCACCCAGTGCTGGCTCAAAGAATACGACTACGAACTGCAGCTCAACAACAACCTGCAGGTGAGCTGGACGGTAAATATTCCCGATACCGAACTGCCTCCGACAGCTTTTTCGGTTCAGATTTTCGATTGCGATGGCCTGCTTTCCTCTTACCATCCGGAGTGGGTACCCTATCAGCCCGGACAGACGGCCTACTCGGTGATCGTGCCCCAGTTGGAGCCTTACAGCCGTTTTCGCTTCAAAATTACGGTACATTGCCCAGCTGAGGTTTCTCATGACTGCCTGATTGGAGAATTTTCATCCGACAAACGCGGCTACAGCCCCTGCTTTCAAACCGACTGCACGACCGATGGGCCGGTTCTTGTCTACGCGGAGAATGCTTCCGCAACCTGCAGCACCATGACGATTCCCTGGAAACATACCCACGGAATTGAAGCTTACCGCATCCGCTGGTACATCATCGATGGCAATGTGAACCCAAGTTGCGGTTCCAGTTCTATAGCTGGTCAAACCCTTGTGCTCAATCCCTCGTTGGTTTGTAGCGATGGCAACTGCGTTCATACGGTTAGTGGATTGAATCCAACTACCAATTACTGGTTTTGCGTTGAAGGTTTATGCGGTTTAGGGGTGCGTGATGCCCAAGGATTCGATTTCCCAACCCCCCGATGTCCCTGTGCTTCCGTTACGAATCTGGATGTTACCGATGTTGCCCGCGACAGAGCCACGTTCACTTGGGCAGGTGTAACAGAAGCTCGAAGCTACGTGTACACTTTATTGAAATTGAAAGAAGGGGTTAATGATTACGATACGGTTCAAACTGGTCGTGTAGTGCATCCGGAGCAGCGTGTTGTCCTGACCGGTCTGGAACCCTGTGCTAATTACGAGTTTGAGCTTAAAGTCGCGTGCAGTGAGGGGGAATTTTCAGTCGTTTCTTCTGAATTTTTCTCCACCCCATGCCTCTGTCCTTGCCCGTCGAACATCAGGCAAACGAATGCCGGGCTGCGCTCGGTGGTAGTGAATTGGGATGCGGTACCGGGTTCCAGATACGAGTACAGCCGCAATCAGCAAACCTGGCTGCCAGCCTCTGCTCCCCTCAGGCTTGAGAACCTCCGAATCGGGGAAGAGTTTACGCTGTGGTTCCGCCACACGTGCCCAAATGCCGAGTCAGCCATCTGCTCGTTGGCAGTCAAGGCCCTCGACTGCCAGGCTCCGGACATCTTGGTGGCCAAAGCCACCGGCTGCACCGAGGCTCTCATCGAATGGACAGCGGTGGGCGATGCCGACGGCTACGAGCTGCAGTATCAGCTCGTAGGTACGCAAATGTGGTTGCCGACCTCACCTTCGCTCATCGGCCCCTCGGATGAGAATACTTCATTCTCCTTGACTGGCCTCGAACCGAACAATCAATACGTCGTACGAGTGAGAACGGTTTGTGAAGAGCTAATTCCAATTACTTTGTCGCCCTACGCTTCTGTGTCCTTCACGACTTGGGCAGAGGCCCCCAGACCGAGGGTAGAAGCCCTGTTCACCAATGCAGTTACCCTGAGCTGGGATAACCCCAGGCCTGGGCACAACCCTCGTTGCAGCTACCGGATCGAATACCGCAGAGAGGGAAGCAGCGGCTGGATATCCAACGGTGCGAGTACGACGGCCAATCAGACCACAGTAACCGGCCTGCTCTCGGGTGTGGCCTACGAATTCCGACTCAGTGTCGAGACTTGCGATTCCACATTTTGTCCGAGCACGACACAAATCGTAACACCAGTTTCCGGTCAGTGCGTATGTCCTGACCAAATTTGGCTGACAGCCCCAATCGACGCTGATGCAGGTACGGCACCCATCAGATGGACACGGGTACCCAATGTGCAATCCTACTGCATCCAGCTGCAGCGTTACGAAGCCGATTCGACCGAGTCGGATGAGGAGAAAAAATGGAAGTCCGTGCTGGGTCCGGACAGCAGTGACTGCGTAGAGTCTGTTAATTCAAGCCCGAACCCAACAGCCATCCTGCGCAATCTGGATTCCGGAGTTCGCTACCGTGTACGTGTTCAGCCGCGCTGCACCGGAGGAGTCCGGCCCATTGACGATTGCCTGCCGTGGTTTGAGTTTAATGTACCGATCGTTTGCAAAGCACCAACCAATCTCAAAGCCAGCACCGAAATCGGCAATCAAATTGATCTGACGTGGAACTTGCCGCCGAGCCTGGCGCGAGAACTGCGGCTGGTCGTCGACGGCGATCCGATCCAGCAGCAGCTGAGTGCCAGTGCAACCCGCTGGACCCTCAGTGGCCTCGACTGCAACAGGGAGTACCGCATCGAGCTTCAGTACCGCTGCGATAGGTCGAAGCCTTATCAAACGGCTGAATCTATTACAGTCAAGCCGAGCTGCCCCTGCGATTCTCCTCGTGTTGTTGGGTCCGAGGTATTGGGCCTGAATAGCCTGAGGTTTAACTGGAAAGCTGACAATGTAACTGAGTATTGTTTGCGTCGAGCGCGTGAGTCGTGTAGAGATCAGGACTGGAGGCTGCCGTCAACTCAAACAGGGGATTCATTTGAAATTACATCCAACTGCTTAGACCCGGACACGGAATATACCATGGAGGTGCGCAGCCGCTGCGTTGGCAACAATACCGCGCCTAGAAGTGTATCTGTCACCCTTACTGCTCGTACCCCCCAGTGCTCGTTCAAAGCTTCCGAAAATTTGATAACTGCGAATTCAATCGGGGTCGAATGGTCAGAAACCGGCGAGCACCAGGTGAGCCAGGATGGAAACAGCTGGACCGATGCCACGGGACAGAGCCATACCTTTACGGAGCTGAACCCCTGCAAAGACTACACCTTCTACCTGCGGCGCAAATGCGATAATGACCAGTACACTAAGCCGTGCACCTTGCAGGCTCGCACCCGTCCGGCCTGTCCGAAGTTTGCCGTTCAAGCCAGCGACACCTTGATAGTATGCCCAGAAAGCAGCAAGCTGACGCTTGAATTTGACTCCACGGGTGACTGCACCCTCAAATCGGTCAAGCTGCAGTACGGTAGCGGGAAGGAGCTGAATCTGAATGTGAGTGGCAGAAAAATCACCCTCGATACAATAGACTTGCCGGCATCGGGCCAAAGCTATACCTATCGCTTGGTGGAAGTTGAATACGAGGGTGAAAGCCCGATCCCTTGCGATGAATCTGTGATCGTCAAGCGACTGAAACCTCTAAGTGCCAGGCTGACAAACTGGCCCACAACGCTGTGTGCAAACGGTACAATTAACGCTGAGATAACAGTAACGGGGCTGGAGGGCGAGCCGCGAAACCGGTGGCCTCTCATACTGAAGTACAAGTGGAATGAGGGATCAGAAGAAAATGATTCCATTCAACACCCCGACTCCGTGTTCAGCCTGACCAGTCGTACCATTAGTGCTGGTGTCCAAGCTAAACTGGACCTTGTCTTGGTTGAGGATGGTTTCGGATGCATTCACAGTTTTGCCGGAGTGTCTTCCACTGTAACACCAGGCTCCAAAATCGATGCCAAGTTTGGGGCTATCGATCCCTCCTCTAATTCCGTTGCCATTACCGTTACAGACGAACCAAGCAATAACCCGTGGACACTTGATTATGAATTGATATCGGGAGGATATACGACTACTGGTTCGGTTGAAATTAATTCGCTTACTCAAGGAACTATCTCCAACCTGGCTGGGTGCGGCACCTATAAGCTCACCAAGCTGACAAACTCCCGCGGCTGTACGGCGAGCCTTAACGACTTGCTGGTGCGGGGAAAAGACTGGAAACTGAAGGTCAGCCCTGATAGCCTTCGCATCTGCCAAGGTACCGAGGTAACCCTCAAAGCGACTGCACCTGAAGGTGCTACCTACCGGTGGAGCACGGATGCAGACAAGGAGTCGATCACGGTTGAACCAAGTTTTCCTGATACACTTGACCCTAAGACATCTATTTATCTGATTAATTACACGGTAACGACCAGTTTCTGCGACATCACCCAAACGGGCACGGTTACCGTAATTCTGGTTCGGGTGGTCAAGCCTTTTGATGAGATGACGTACTTTTTCTGTCAAGGTGGTACCTTGGTCAAAGAGGACGTAACCCTGACAGCTGGGACAGCTGGGACAGCTCGCTACACCTATCGATTCTGGGATAGCGAAAATTCGACTCCCAGGCCAATCGAAGGTCCCAACGACCACACGCACACGCTAAAAAACATCACCACGCCGCAGCGGTTTTACTTCGAGATGTTGCCCGATAGCGTGGCCGATGTCAGCAAGTGCAAGGCCGAAACTCTCGAGGTGGCTGTCGAAGAGCGCAAGCGGCCTCGGGCAGAGCTGGCGGATATCGTTTGGGGTGCTGCCTGCTGTGGGGAAATCATCGTAATGGCAAGGGCTATGCATGCCAATGGCGATACCTGTACAAACTGCAAGTACTTCTGGTCGGATTATAAAGGCACGGGCAGCTCATCCGCGGTATTCCTGGAGGATAAATCTACGAGTCAGGTATCCTTAGCCCCGCGAGCCAATCTGGATAAGTTTGACGTGAAGGTTTACGTCGAAGATTCCTGGGGCTGCAGGTCTGATGCTCTGGAAATTCCTATACCCAAGGAAAAAATAGAACAGCTGAAATGCGACAATGCCACCGGTGATTATTACTTCCCCTTCTGCGACGAGACTTTGGATAGCAAAGGCTCTACTCCCGGAAGTCTGGCACCCGCCAACCCAGCCTTCACGAGGTACACCAACGGGGCTGCGGGAGGAGCACTCGACCTCCGGAATGGTGGACAGCAGGCCGTCCATACTTTGAGTGGCATCGACTGGCAGATCGAAAAAGGCCTGACCCTCTCCATCCTGGCCCGCGTCGACCGAGCTGGCACCATGGCTCGCATCAAACTCAACGGCCGCCAGGTGCCAGGCCGAGATCCGTTCAACAACGCCGGATCGAATGACTACCTGGAAGCCTTGATTGTCGGCTCAGACACCTCATTCGCCTGGTATACCTACCGCCTGATGCTGGATGACCCCGATAAGCCCACCATGTGGATTATCGAACGGTTCAAGAACGGCAGCTCAATCTATAAATTTAACGTTGACATCGAACGCCCCGACCAGCAGCTTTGCGTCCGGCTTACAGAGCTGCTTTTGGGAGACGGCGACTTCAGGGGCATCATCGATGAAGTATGGCTGCTGCCCGAGCCGCTGGACGACGCCGAGATCGCATCGCGTTTTGCTACCGTCCCGACACCGCCAGCCGTAACGTTCTCGGGTATCCGATCGACCCCGCCTTACGTTGGCGACCTGGACCCCCCGCAGGTACTGAAAGGCCGACCCGCTCCGGGCTATTTCAAGCGTTATTACTCTGGTGAATCACGCCCCATCGACCCTGACCCATCGTTTACCTCCGATGATGACAGCCGATCGCGAGGAGAGGCCACTTTCGATCCCCAAAAGGCCGATAAAGGAAAATACCAAATGGTGTATGTTCATACCGACTCCTACGGATGCCCCCACGAATCGGAACCCTTTGCGTTCCAGGTGCTCCAGGTGGATACGGCCTGCAAGATCAAGCCCGGGTACAACTTAAACGGTGCCTGTCGAACAAGGGTTCAGTTCAATTTTGAAATAGATAAAGAAAAAGTATGTGGAATATTCTTTGATTTAAAGAGCGAAACAACCGATTCGATCGTCCACACAGTTTACTGGCAGAAGGCCGACCTCGACTCTTTAGGTAGCACCATATCCGCACGTTTCGAAGGCCTGGAACCCCCGGGTTATTCCGATGGCAAGTACACAGGCAGATATCTGCTCCGTTACCGAGTCATCTGTTGTGAAGACAATACCTTATCCCCATTAAAAATGCCGGATACAGAACAACAGCTACAGGATTGGTTCCAGCTGGTAACTGGGGGCAATAAATGCGATAATTCTCCCCGCCTGGCTTCTGCCGCTGCCCTCGCTACGGGTCTGCGGGTTTACCCCAACCCCAGCACGGGCCGCCTGACCGTCCAGTTCGAGCAGGCCCCCGACCAGCCGCTCATCTTTACCGCGTACGACCCTGCCGGTCGGCAGGTGGCCCGCCACCAGCTCCAGCCCTTGCTCGGCCAGACCGAATTCCCCCTCGATCTCAGTTCGCTGGCCGAGGGCATCTACCTGCTCCATATCCAAAGCACCGAGCGGCAGTATCCGATCGTGCGCCTGATCCTCGGCTTCTGAGCCGACTCCTGAACCGTTTCCGCTTTCTCTCTCTCTTGGCGCAGCCCTTCGCGGGGCTGCGTTTTTTTTTTTTTGTGGGGTGCTGATCAGGGGCCAGTAAACCGTATTTTCGGTATCTGCCTGAAAATTCAGGTAAAACCCCAAGCCCGATTGCTGCCGTATCTTTGAAGCATGTACCGCAGTGAAAGCAAAATCCTGACCGACGACGTCGAGATCGGCCACCGCATCGCCTACTGGCGGTTCAAGGGCCAGCGCGTCGTCATGACCAACGGCTGCTTCGACCTCCTGCACCTGGGCCACGTCGATTACCTGGAACGGGCCAGAGCCTTGGGCGACGTTCTGGTGGTGGCCGTCAACAGCGACGCCTCGGTGCAGCGGCTCAAGGGGCCGGGCCGTCCCATCGTGTCCGAAACTGCCCGCTACCGCCTGCTGGCCGCCCTCGAAGCGGTCGATACCGTACTGCCTTTTGATGCCGATGCACCCCTCGAACTCATCCGGCGCGTGCAGCCCGCCGTTCTGGTCAAAGGAGCCGACTACACCCCCGAGCAAGTGGTAGGTGCCGACGAGCTGCCCCAGTGGGGCGGCCGGCTCGAACTGCTCGCGCTCGTGCCCGGCTTCAGTACCAGCGAACTCATCGCCCGAATCCGTCGGCTCGACTGATGCGCCATGCCGTTTTTATTCTAAATTTGGGGTTTGAACCCAAGTGCTCTACCCATGTCGGAGATTGCAGAAAAAGTAAAAAGCATTATCGTGGACAAGCTGGGCGTCGATCCCAAAGATGTAACGCCTGAAGCCAGCTTCACCAACGATCTGGGCGCCGATTCGCTCGATACGGTGGAATTGATTATGGAATTCGAGAAAGAATTCAAAATCAGCATCCCCGACGAGCACGCCGAGAAAATCATGACCGTCGGCGATGCCGTGCAGTACCTGAGCGAACACGCCAAGGCCGAAAGCAACTAAAGCTCTGGCGGTCGGCAGACCCGTAGGCCTGTCCGTTCGGGAGGGGCTGCGCCTGCGTGCAAATCTTTCCCGAATCACCGCGTATGTTTGATGGATCAATGGATGCACGCAGCGTTGTCGTAACGGGAATGGGGGCCCTAACGGCCATCGGCAACAACCTCCCCGCCTATTGGGAAGGTCTGAAAGCTGGGGTCAGCGGGGCTGGTCCCATTACGCGCTTCGATGCCAGCCGCTTTCGCACGCGCTTTGCCTGCGAACTCAAAGGCTTCGATATCGGCCAGCACATGAACGTGAAGGAGGCCCGCCGCATGGACCCCTTCAGCCATTATGCCATTGTGGCGGCCGACGAAGCCATTGCCGATGCCGGTCTCAACTTCGACCGCCTCGACCGCAACCGCGTGGGCGTGGTTGTCGGTTCGGGCATTGGCGGGCTGCTCACCTTTCAGGAAGAAATCGGCGGCTATTTCAAAGGCGACGGTACCCCCCGCTTCAGCCCTTTCTTCATCCCCAAGATGATCATCGACATTGCCCCTGGGCACATCTCGATGAAGTACGGTCTGCACGGACCCAACTACTCCTGTGTCTCGGCCTGCGCTACTTCCTCCAACTGCATCATCGATGCCTTCCTGCTCATCCAGAATGGGCTGGCTGATGTCGTCATCTGCGGAGGAGCCGAAGCCGCCATCACCGAGGGTGGCGTAGGGGGCTTCAACGCCGCCAAAGCCCTGTCCGAACGCAACGACAGCCCCCAAACAGCCAGCCGGCCTTTCGATGCCGACCGCGACGGTTTTGTCCTGGGCGAGGGCGCGGGCATCCTCGTGCTCGAAGCCTACGAGCACGCCCAGCGGCGCGGGGCCAGGCTCTACGCCCAGCTCAAAGGCATCGGCATGTCGGCCGACGCGCACCACATCACCGCCCCGCACCCCGAAGGCCTGGGTGCCTCGCTGGTCATGCAGAACGTGCTGCAGCATGCGGGCCTGCCGCCCGAAGCCGTCGACTACATCAACGTGCACGGCACCTCGACCCCCCTGGGCGACATCGCCGAAACCAAAGCCATCAAGCAGGTTTTCGGCGACCACGCCTACCGGCTCAGCATCAGTTCCACCAAATCGATGATCGGGCACCTGCTCGGTGCCGCCGGTGCCGTCGAAGCCATCGCCTGCATCCTGGCCCTGCAGCACCAGACCATCCCTCCCACCATCAACCACTTCACCGCTGACCCCGAGTGCGATCTCGACTACACCTTCAACCAGGCAGTGGAGCGGCCCGTGCGGGCAGCCATCAGCAATACTTTCGGATTTGGCGGACACAACACCAGCCTATTGTTCCAGCAAATCGATGCCTGAATGCTTGCTCTGCTCAGTGGCTACTACCTCATTTACTTTTCCCCGCAGCGGGCCTTTGCCCGTACGATCTATCAGCTGACGGGGCTGCGCCCGCGCAGCCTGTCCATCTACCGGCAGGCCTTCCGGCACGTGAGCGCCAGCGGCACGGACGGTGAAAGCAACGAACGCCTCGAATTTCTGGGCGACGCCGTGCTGGGGGCAGTCGTGGCCGATTTTCTGTTCCGGGCCTTTCCCCGCCGCAGCGAGGGCTATCTTACCGAAATGCGGTCGCGCATGGTCTCGCGTCTGGCCCTCAACGACCTGGGGCGGCGCATGGGCCTGCGCGAGCTGCTCGAATACCGCCGCGAAAACGGCCACCTCAACGGCTCGGCCGCCGGCAACGCCCTCGAAGCCTTCATCGGAGCCGTCTACATCGATCAAGGTTACGACCGCTGCCGCCGCTTCATCATCCGCCAGCTCGTGCAGCCCTATTTCGACCTCGAAGCCCTCGAGCAGAACGACCCCAATTACAAAAGTCAGCTCCTGCGCTGGATTCAGGCACGGCGGCTGCCCCAGCCGCAGTTTGTCGTGCTGGAGCACCGCTACGAACCCCAACCCTGTTTCGTGGTCGCCTGCCAGCTCAACGGCGAAGTCGTGGGTACCGGCTCCGATCGCAGCAAAAAGTCCGCCGAGCAAAAGGCCGCCCACGATGCCTTCATCCGCCTGACCGCAGCCCAAAGCCTGCCCCAGCCAGTCGACCTCGAAACCCAAGCCTGAACACAGGTGCCGGGTCTGCGCCCCGTTGCTTCCGCGCATTGTTTCCCAAAGCACATACCTGCCCCAAAATTTTTGCTCTCGATCCGGCTTGAGACGGGGCATCGACTTTTGTAAGCCCCATTTATAGTCTTTTTTTAGATAAAAAAGCTATTGATTTAGCTTTTATTTTTTTATTCAATTTTTACTGGTGCAATTAAGCAAAAACAGATGGAGCAGCTGCTCGGGTATGGTCCTTCGCTCATGGCGTCGGATGGGCGACTGTGTGGCGGCGTGCCCTGCATGGACCCCTAGCATGGGGCTTTCCTAGCATCTTTGTAACACCAGAAAAAGCTGCCATGTCCGAACTCGACATTCTGGCCGCCTTCGAGGCGGCCGGTGCCCAACTCAATCTGCCGCCACCTGAATTCATCGCCAAAGCCCGCCAGACCGAAGGCCTGCTCCTCGACTGGGACGGGGTTTTCAACCGCGGCACCAAAGGTGGCAAAACGGCCAGCGAGTTTGCCGAACCCGATTCGATGGGCCTCAACCTGCTGCGCTTTGGCTTCTACCTGCTCACGGGCCGACTGCTGCCCGTGGCCATCATTACGGGACAGGATAACCCCGTAGCTACCGATTTTGCCCGCCGCGAGCATTTCGATGCCCTTTACATCAAGGTCAAGGACAAAGCCCTGGCCGCCGAGCATTTCTCCGAACGGCTGGGCCTCGAACCCGCCCACCTGGCCTGCCTCTTCGACGACGTGAACGACCTGCCCATGGCTCAGGTCTGCGGCTTGCGACTCATGGTGCGGCGCCCTGCCACTCCCTTGCTGCACCGCTACGCCCTGGCGCAGGGGCTGGCCGACTACCTGACGGCCTCGCCCTCGGGCGAATATCCCATCCGCGAATGTTGCGAGCTGCTGCTGGGCCTCTGGAAAGTCTTCGACCGGGCCTGCAGCGAGCGCATGCAGAGCAGTACCCGCTACCAGAGCTACTGGGCCGACCGCCAGCGTCTGCCCATCCGCCGCTACGAGTACCGCGACGACCGGCTCCTCGAACTCGAAGGGGGCGAGTCCGATCTCGGCTCCGTGTTCTAGTGCCGGCGGGTATTGCGCTGGCCCCGGAGTCGGGCTAGAACGTTGCTTACCTGAACTCCAGGCCCGAAGCCCTGAGACCAGCCCGCCGCCCCGTGCCGAGAGCCGCTTCTCTTCAATTGATGCGGAGCCATTCGCGCACCCGCGAGGTCTCGGGCCGCAGCTGCATCCGCAGGCTGCCGTCGGGCAGGCTGAAGGTGCGGAATTCCTTGTAGCGGTCGTAGCGGTAGACCAGACCGCGTCCGGGGGCGTAAACCGAGCGCGTCAGGATGTTGTAGTTGATCGAATTCTCGACACGCCGCTCGCGGACTACGACGACCGAATCCCAGCGGCGGTCGTCGGCCTGCCAGACCGTGTCGCGGGCCTGGCAGACAAAACGGGCTTCGCCCCAGGGCTGCGGCGGCAGGTAGTTGAACGGAAAGGGTGCCCAGCCGTAGCCCGGCACCAGCGGCTGGGCCAGTCGGCGCGTTACGACGATGCCTTCCTCTTCGAGGAATTCGTCGGGCGTCCAGAGCCGGTAGAGCCGTCCGATGAAGCGGCGGCTGCCGCCCTCGGGCAGGCTGTCGATGCGGTAGCGGCTCCAGCGGCGGCCCTGGGGGTCGGTCAGCAGGCTGTCGCAGGTTTCGGTGCGCAGCCAGCTGACCGTCGACGAGTCGCCATCGGCAAAGAAACGGGTGTCGCGGATGCGGAAACGCAGTTCCTGCCCCAGGCTGCTGCCGCCGTAGCGGGTGATGGGTGGGCCTACCGGTGGCGGGGGCGGCCCCGGCGGAGCTTCTTCGAAGCGGGTGCAGCCTGCCAGCACGAAAAACGTGCATCCGAGTGTAAAAAGCTTAATTTTGCAGGTTCGTGCAGTCATGCGGTACGGGGAGGTGCCCGTGGCTGGCGTGAAGTTCTGAAACCATCTTATGCCCAACAAAAAATCTGCCCTTAAACGCACGCGGCAGAGCGAAAAACGCCGCCTGCGTAACCGTTCGCGCCTCGTTTCGGCCCGCAATCAGGTCAAGCGGCTCATCAAGATGACCGACAAAGCCGAAGCCGAAAAGCTGCTGCCCGATGTGGTGTCCCGCCTCGACAAGCTGGCCCAGAAGAATATCATTCATAAAAACACGGCCGCCAACCAGAAGTCGCGTCTCGTCAAGTTTGTCAACGCCCTGAGCTGAGGGCTGCCCCATGAACGCCCTCGGGTCGATCAAAGCCTGGAACGCGCAGGACCGCCCCCGCGAGAAACTTCTCGAACGGGGTCCGTCGGCTCTGACCGATGCCGAGTTGATAGCCCTGCTCATCGGCTCGGGCACGCGCGAGCACACTGCCGTGCAGGTGGGGCAGGAACTGATCCGCCAGTTTGGCGGCCTGCGCACACTGGCGGTGGCTGCGGTGCCCGAACTGACACGCGTGCGTGGCATCGGCGAAGCCAAGGCCATTACCCTCGTAGCGGCTTTTGAGCTGGCCCGCCGCAAGGAACGCGACCAGCTGCGCGATCAGCCCCTCGAAAGCCCCGCCGCGGTTGCCGACTACGTGCGGCCCCGCATCGGCGAGCTGCCCCACGAGGTGTTTTACGTGCTTTTCCTCAACCGGCGGCATCGCGTGCTGGCCGAAAAACTCATGTTTTCGGGCGGCATCAGCGTCTCGGTGGTCGATGTGCGGATGGTCTTCCGCGAAGCTCTCAATCATCTGGCCTCGGCACTAGTGGTGTGCCACAACCACCCTTCGGGTTCGACCCAGCCCAGCCCGCAGGATCACGACATCACCCGCCGCCTCGAAGCCGCGGGGCGTACCCTCGACATCCCCCTGCTCGACCACGTCATCGTAACGGCCACGGGGTTTTATTCCTTTGCCGACGCGGGTTTGATTCAACAGCCGGCTTCCCGATGAAACGCACCATTGGCATCGACTACGGCGCGAAACGCTGCGGCCTGGCCCGAACCGATGCCCTGGGCCTCATGGCCCATTACCTGGAACCCTGCGCGACGGCCGAGCTGCTGGACCGCCTCGATGCTCTGGCCCTCGAAACGCCCTTCGACCGGCTGGTGCTGGGTCTGCCCCAGCGTTTTGACCTTCGGCCCACCCACAGCACCGAGGCCGTTCTGACGCTGGCCCAGCAGCTGCGCGAACGCTATCCCGAAGCCGAAGTCGTGCTTTGGGACGAACGGCTGACCAGCAAACTGGCCCGCCAGGTGCTGCACGCCAGCGGGCTGCCCCGCCGCCGCCGCGAGCGCAAAGACGAAATCAACAGCGTAAGTGCCACGCTCATTTTACAGAATTACCTCGACAGCCGGTCATGATCCTGCCCATCATCGCCTACGGCAACGCCGTTTTGCGGCAAAAAAATCAGGAGGTCGGCCCCAACACCCCTGACCTCGAAACTTTTATCGGAGATCTTTTTGAGACGATGGACAATGCCTCAGGGGTGGGGCTGGCTGCCCCGCAGGTGGGGCGTTCGCTGCGGCTCTTCGTCGTCGACGGGGGGCCAATGGCCGAACGTTACCCCGGCGAGCCGGAGCTGCTTACTTTCCGTCAGGTTTTTCTCAACCCGCAGATTCTGCAGCAGGAGGGCGAGCCTTGGGCCTTTGAGGAAGGTTGCCTGAGCATCCCGGGCATCCGGGAAAGCGTTTCGCGCAAGCCCCAGCTCACCATCCGCTACTGCGACGCGCAGTTCAACGAGCGCACCGAAACCTACAGCGGTATCCGTGCCCGCATTATCCAGCACGAGTACGACCACCTGGAGGGGGTGTTGTTCATCGATTACCTGAGTCCGCTCAAAAAGCAGCTGCTGCAGCCCAAGCTCCAGCGTATTGCCCGCGGGGCCATGCAGGAGGATTACCCCATGAGCTACACGCGTCGCACGCGTGCCCGCCGCTGATCAGGGCGATGGGGTTTGGGGGGGCTTGAGTCAGACGACCATTGGGCGGGGGGGAGCGGCCTCTGGGTATTTGATGCGGCTGTGGTGGATGCTCTGGAGCAGGGCCACCAGCTCGCGTTTGATGATGCTCAGGTCGTGGAAGGTGAGCTGGGCCTCGTCGAGCTGGTGGTCGTTGATCTTGGCGGTGATGATGTTGTGCACCAGGCGGCTGATGTCTTCGGCGGTGGGGTTATCGAGGCTGCGGGCGGCTGCTTCGACCGAGTCGGCCAGCATGACGATGGCCAGTTCCTTGGTCGAGGGCAGGGGACCCGGATAGCGGAACTGCTGTTCGTCGGTGGACTTGGGGGGCAGGGGCAGTTCCAGATGCTTGCGGTAGAAGAACTCGACGCGGGAGGTGCCGTGGTGGGTGAGGATGAACTCGACGATTTCCTCGGGCAGGCGTTTCTCGCGGGCCAGCTCGGCTCCGTGGACGACGTGGTCGATGATGATGCGGGCACTTTCGAGTGGGCTGAGACCTTCGTGGGGGCTGGTATCCGATTTCTGGTTTTCGGTAAAAAACTCGGCTCTGGCCATCTTGCCGATGTCGTGAAAGAGGCCCCCCACGTGCACGAGTACGGGATTGGCACCGATGCGCTTGGCCACTTCCTCGGCGATGTTGGCCACCTGCAGGCTGTGCTGGTAGGTGCCCGGGGCTTTGCGGGCCAGCTCTTTGAGCACCGGATGGTCGGTGTCGAGCAGTTCCATGAACGTGAGGTCGGAGGTCAGCCCGAAAAAGCGTTCGATGAAGTAGATGAGTGGATAGGTGCCCAGCGTGAAAGCGACGTTGACGACAAAGAGGATCAGGTTGGCATAGGGAATGTCAATCAGGCTGCCTTTCTGGTAGAGCTGGTAGGCGATGAAGGTGGCGCAGTAGGCCAGCAGGGCGATACCGGCCGTCTGAAAGAACTGCGCCCGCCGCTTGAGCCGCGTGAGGTTGAAGACGACCATCGAGCCGGCCACCATCTGCACCAGAAAAACCTCGAAGTTACTTTGGCAGATCAGCCCGGCCAGAATCGAGAGGATGGTATTACTGAAATAAGCTACGCGGTCGTCGAAAAAGACGGTGATCATCAGGGGGGCCATGCACAGGGGCACGATGAAAACCAGGTTGAGTTCGAGGGATGAACCGTTTTGCAGTGCGATATTCTGCACGGCGGTCAGCAGCGCGAGCATCAGCAGGTAGATGCTGAAGAGCAGCAGGAAGCCCCGTCGCCGGTAGTAGATGCGGCGGCGGTTGAGCCGCAGGAAGAAGGCCACCATCGTTACGAGCAGCACCACCAGCACCAGCTGGCCTACAAAGCGCAGGCTCTCGGCCGTGCGGTCGCTGCCGGCCTGGAAGAGCTCGAAGCTCAAGGCCCGCAGTTGCCGGGCCCGCTCGGCGGTGATGGGTTCGCCCGGGCGGATGATTACCTCGCCCTGCTTGACAACGCCGTAGTGGGGCAGCACCATGGCCAGGGCGGCTTGCCGCTCGGCTTCGTTAAGCTCCTCGCTATAGGCGTAGTTGGGCTTGACAAAGTAAAAAATAGTTTGCTGAACCATGCGGGCCTCTTCGCCCTCCAAATCCTTGAGTTTATCCTGGGTGTAGGTGAGCAGGCGGCTGCGGTCGAAGACCTGGCTCACTTCGCGCCGCCGTTTTTCGAGGCCCGGTTTGCTGCGCAGCGAGAGGTAGGGACTGTTCAGCTCGCTGACCTGCCGGTCGATGTAACCTATCCGATAGATCTGTTCCATCAGCTGGGAAGCCCGCTCGGCATTGCGCCGCAGCAGATCGGGCCGTTCGACGTAGTGGCGGAACAGCTCGGGGGGCAGTGTCGGGCGCAGTTCACTGGTCCGGAGTTCGCCGCCGGTGCGCCGCTGCTGCTGCACCAGTTCCTGCAGCTGCTCGAACCAGTCGGCCAGCTTCTGCTGCTGGGTTTCGGCTACGCCCGCCTGCTCGAGAAAGACGGCGGGCAGGCTGGCCGCTACCTGGGCTTTTTCCTCGCGGTAGGCGGCCTCGTCCTTGCGGATCGGGAAATCGAAGGGGGCCACTACCTCGCTCTGCTGCCACACCTGGCCTACTTCGTAGGTGGCAAACTGCCCCGAACGGCCGGGCAGCAGCAGGGCCGTAGCCAGAGCAAAGCCTGAAAGTACGGCCAGGCGGAAATACGAGCGGTTGTAGATCAGGTGCGCGAAGAGGCTGAACCGCCCCAAGCCCTTGGCCCGCTCCATCCAGGGCGGTAGCTGCTCTTTCGAGATCATAAACTAAGTTAAGGAATTAACGGCCCGCAGCCGCGGTAGACCCGCAAAAAGGCACTCGAGGGCGGCCCTTTTGGTGGGTCTGAGGCTTGACGGACGGGGACCTCTGCCGGCGGCCGGCCTGCCGACCGCCGAGGGCTAGCCGCGCAGCCAGCTCAGCAGCGCATCGGCCCCGAAATAGAATACGACGAGCCAGCCGATGCCTTTCAGAAAAAAGAACAGGAAAGCCGCCAGGCCCATGCGCTTGAGCCATCGCGGAAGTTGAAAGAAGCCGGCTGACGATTTCATGAATGCAAAGTTCTAGACTAATTTCTCTTTATACCAATTCTAAACAAAAAAAACTCGTCCCTCGTTCAGTCGGTCCGATCAGGCTAGCAGGTTGCGGTAGGCCGCCTCATTGCCCGAGAGGGCTGCCGATTCGAGGGCGGCCTTCCAGCTGGCGACGCCGGCTTCGGCTTCGGGCAGGTTATCCAGCACATCGAGCACTTCGGAAATCGAATAGAGCGGCAGGGCCTGCAGTCGCTTCAAAGCGTCCGTGTGCGCGGCACGGTAGGCCGCCGAAAGCGTGGCCGGCTCGGGTTCAAGCTGTTTGACCGTACTTATGTTTGCATTTTCTTCCATAAGCCAAACGTTTGGCAGGTTAAAACTAAAAATCGTATACCGCCCCACCTCCGACTCCACGCCGATTTGCCCGCCGTGGGCTTCGACGGTCAGGCGGCAGAACGTCAGGCCCAGGCCCGTACTGCGCAGTTTGCCCGACGCCTGCCCGCCATCCACCTGCGAAAACTTGTCGAAGATCCGTTCGAGCTGGTCGGGCGGAATGCCCCGTCCGTGATCGGTTACGCGGAATACCGCGCCGCGCTCCTGATGCGCAACCGCTTCAATTTCGATGCGATCGCCGGTGGGGGCGTATTTGATGGCGTTGGTCAGCAGGTTGACCAGCACCCGAACGATGAGTTCGCCGTCGGCCTCGACGGTCAGGCGGGGGTCGGCTTTCAGCTCGAAGCCGATCTGCTTCTGTACGGCCAGGAAGTCGGTCTGATCGACGGCCTGCACGATGAGGGCGGCGGCCGGTTGGGGGGCGGGTTTGAGTACGAAGGCGGCCTCTTCGTACTTCTGGATGTCGAGCAGGTTGAGCACCAGCTGGCTCATCTGCTGGCCCGCCCCGCGGATGACGTTCAGACGGCTGGCTTCGGGGGGCAGGGCGGCCATGGCCAGCACGGCGTTGAGGGGATTCTTGAGGTCGTGGACGATCATCCCCGTCAGCTGCTCTTTCATGCGGTCGAGTTCGACGAGGCGGTCGTTGGTGCTGTTGAGCTGGTCGCGCTGGGCGATAATCTCGCTGTTCTGGGCTTCGATCTCGGCTTTCTGTTGGCTGATGTGCTCGTTGAGCAGGCGCAAATCGGCATTGGCCTGCAGTTCCTTGAGGCGCGAGCGGTAGAGGATGTAGGCGATGGCCAACAGCAGCAGCAGGCCCACGGCGGCCGAGATCAGGAGGAATTGCTGGCTTTCCAGCTCGGCCTCTTTGGCGATGCGCTCGCGTTCCAGCCGCTCGAAGATGGCCAGGTTGGCCAGACTGTCGCGCTCGCGCTGGCGGTCGCGCTCTGCGATCTGCTGCGAGAGGCGCAGGCTTCTGGCTTCGAGCAGGGCCTGCTGCTGCGCATTGGCCAGACTGTCCTGAATGAATTTAGTTCGTTGTTCTTTGAGGATCACGTCTTTGCGCAGCCGATCGGCATCGAGGCGCGAAATTTTGAGGTCCCGTTTGGTCAGTTCTTTTTCGGCTTCGAACTGGGCTTCGAGGCGGCCCAGGGCGCGGGCCTGCTCGTTGCTGCGCGTCGAATCGACGTAGCGTAGAAACAGCTGGTGGGCTGCAAAGGCTGCCTCCCACTTGCCCCGCGCGGAGTCCGCCTGGTAGAGGGCTTTGGCCGCCTCCCGCTTGTATTCGAGGTTGTCGACGGCCTGAGCCAGGGTCAGAGCCTGTTGCGCATACCAGTGGGCCGAATCGGTGGCTCCCAGCAGCAGGTGCAGCGTCGATAGTTTGGCCTGATCGATGGCCATGCGCGGCCGGTCGCCCAGGGCCTGCCCCATCAGGTAGCTGCGGCGAAAGAACGAAAGTGCCGATTCCAGCTGGCCCCGGTTCATGTGGATCGAACCGATGTTGCTCAGGCAGTTGGCCGCACTTGCCCGATTGCCCAGCTTCATGTAGAGGGCCAGGCTGGCTTGTAACTGCGCGAGGGCTGCGTCGTAATCGCCCTTGCGGGCCTCGAGCATGCCGATGTTGTTGAGTACCGAGGCGATCCCCGAGGGGTGGCCTGCCACTTCAAACATTGCCAGGCTGCGCTTGAAATATTCCAGAGCCAGATCGTCCTGTCCCTGTTTTTCGTAGACCCCTCCAATGTTTTTGAGGCAGGCAGCCACGCGGTCGGGCCTGCCCAGCTTCTCCGTAAGCTGCAAGGTGGCCAGAAATTGCTGCAGGGCCTCGGCGTATTCCCCGCGGTGCAGGTGAACGAGGCCGATGTTCGAGCGCGTGCGGCTTTCGCTCTCGCGGTTGCCTGCCTGCTGGCTCAGGGCCACGGCTTGGTAATAATGCTCCAGGGCCTCGACAAAGCGGCCCTGCTGATAGTACAGATTTCCGATGTTGGACCGCGTTGACGACTCGCCCTCGAGGTCGCCCACTTCTTTCCGGATGGGCAGGCTTTGCTGATAACAGGACAGGGCCTTGTCGTATTCCCCCAAAAAGAAATGGCCATTGCCCAGGTTGTTGAGGCACATCGCTTCCCCTTTGCGGTCGCCGTGTTTCCGGCAGATGTCCAGCCCCCGGGTACCCGCTTCGAAGCTTTCGGCCATCTGGCCCGCTTTGCGCAGTTCGACACCCAACCAGCATAGGCTGCGTCCCCGCGTCGTATCGATCCGCGTCGTTTCGATCACGCGCCGCAGTGAGTCGATTTTTGCTGGCTGGGCCACCAATGCAACCCAGTCCAGCAACAGCCACAGGAGGACAGCCCCAAGCCTCATTATTTTGTAATGGCTTAAACTTAAGCAGGACCGGCGAAAATTCCAAAAATCAATCTGTCATCCGGGCGTGGTGTTCCACCTATCCGGTACCGCAACTCAAGCCAGTTTAGCCGAATCGGAATTGACTCAGAAACGGAATCGGACGTAGGCCGCAAAGCTGCGTCCGTCCGAGGGCCAGATGCCCGGTCCGGGATAGAACGTAGGCCGCTTCGTGAAATAGGCGCGGTTCAGAACATTGTTGGCAGTCAGCTGCAGGCTCAGCCGCGGCCAGGGACTCCAGCTCACATTGAGGTCAAGCAGCGTGTAGTCCGGAACCCAGCCTACGGTTCCGCTGGCATTGGCCACGCGGGTGTTGAAGGGGTCGGCGTAGTGGCCGCTGACGGTACTCAGCAGCACGCTGGCCGAGAGCTGCCGCCAGCGCAGGCGTGCACCGTTGCGGCTGCTCCAGTTCGAAACGCCTTCCAGTCGTCGCCCCTTCAGGCCGGCGTTTTCGCCAGAGGCCTGCCGCAGCTCGCCCCCCGTGTACCGCCCATCCATCCACGCGGTAGCCGTAAAAAGATTGACAGTCAGGTAAGGCAAAAGCCTGAACTGCCGTTCGAGGTAGAGTTCGAGGCCATAGGTGCGGCTGTTGCCCGTGTTGGTGCGCAGCAGTTCAAAGCTTCCCCCGTCAGGGGCAACGAGCGTACCGATGCGGTTGCGGTATTCAATCCAGAAGGCGTTCACATCCCACTGCCAGTCAGCCCATTGGCCCCGCCAGCCCAGTTCGGCGTTGCTGCCGCGGCCGTCGCGCAGGTTGGGATCGATGCGCTCGAAGACGCTGCCGGGCACCCATTCCTTGAGCAGCACCGGCCGGTACGACTGGGCCCAACCCGCGTACAGCTCGCTTGCAGCGTTGATCCGGAAATCGAGGGCCAAGCCCCCCAGCAGGAAATTCCGGTCAAAGCCATCGGGCAGGCTCTCGGCGGGGTAATTGCGCAGTTGCCACGCCAAGTTCGAACGGCCCCGTTCATAGCGCAGCCCCGGGGTCAGGCCCAGCCGTGCCCCTACCGGAAAGCGGTTTTGTACGAAAACCGCCCCATGCCCCGTCCGCATTTCGATCCACCGGCCCCAGCCCGGTTCCACGAGTTGCAGGTCGTAGTCGCTGCCTGTTGTTCCGCGTCCCTGCTGCCAGCGCGTCATGCGGTTGTTCAGGTATTGAATGCCGCAAGCGAGCGTGGCACTGTCGCCCAGCAGGGCGTAGCGATGCGTCAGTCGAACCTCAAACGTCCGGCTCTGGTAACGGTCGATGTCGACCTGGCGCGGTGCGAAGCTGCCCGTTTGCCGGTCGATGGTGTCGGCCACGGTGGCCGGTCGGTCGAAAAGTACGCTGTTGCGATCGCCGACCAGCGTCGAGGCCAGCACCTGCAGGCGCGTAGTGGATCGCAGCTGCCAGCCCAGGCGCAGGCCCACGAGGTGGATGTCGGGGCTGTAGTAGTTGCGGGCGCGGGTGGCCTGCCGCGGATCAGCCGCAAACTGGGCATCGGTCAGCGGGCCGGGCAGCTGGTACAAATAGTAGGAGTGGTGCCAGCTCAAATCCACGCTCACACCCGCCCCCAGATCGACACCTAGGTTCAGACCCTGGCCCTCGGTTTGCGAGCGGCTGTTCTGGCGGTAGCCCGTGCTGCTGCGTCGGCTCAGGTAGCCCCCGTACCGCCACCGCCCCTGCCGACCGCCCGCCGAGAGGTACGTACTGACCAAACCAAACGACCCCAGCCCGCTGACCGATTCCACCGCCAGAGCCTGCCCCACTGGCGGCTGCCGCGTGTGATACTGCAAGAGGCCACCCAGCTGCGAGCCGTACTGCAGCGCAGCCGTCCCCCGTACCAGCTCGATGCGCTCCACCGCCTCCCACGGCAGACTCAAATGGCTGGCCGGATAGCCGAAGAGGTCGGAATTGGCCAGCAGTCCATCGACCCGCTGGTTGAATTCCCACCCGCGGTGGGGGTCAAGCCCTCGTACGGCGATGTTGACCTGATTGCCGGTGCCGTCCATATCGTAGACCATCAGGCCCGGAACTTTGGCCAGAACCTGACGGGCCAGCTTGTCGGCCAGCACCGATTCGGTCGAATCGAGCGTAACCGTCTCGCTTTTGATGCCGGAAAGCAGAAAAACCCCGCCACGGGCCGGCAGGGGGCTGAACCCTCCAAAACTGCCACGGGCGTGTATTTCGATCGGTTCGAGCTGGCGTTCCCGCAGGCTGTCGGGATTTTGGGCATCGAGCTGAACCGAGGCCAGCAGACCGCACAGCAACAAACCTGCCCGACCGCATCTCTCCATTACTTTTAATACACTCATGGCTAAAGAACTATTTTTTTAAATTTTAAATTTATTTTTCAAAAATTAAACGTTTACTATAAAATATAAACAAGATTCCAGATACCACGAGATATGGCCCGTGCGCGTTGGCAAGCCCCGCGGCCAAGGTCAAATTCGCGTTCGAATCAGCGCATCGAGGTCGGCGGCGCGGTGGTCGAAGGTATGGTCGCGCAGGGTGCGCCGCTGGCCGGCCTCGGCGATGCGCTTCCGTTCCGCCGGATGATCGAGCAGCCAGCGGGCTTTTTCGATGCATTCGGCGGGGCTGCGGAAGGTTACCACTTCGCTGTCCTCGGCAAAATAATCGCCCAGATTGGGTTTCCAGTCCGTAAGCAGGCAGGTGCCTACCCCTGTCGTTTCGTAGAGGCGCATGTTGCTGGCCATGGCCTGGTCGTCGCGGTGGGTGTTGAGCACGATCGATGCATCGGCCAGCAGCTGGAGCATCTCGTTGCCGAAAACGGGCGGTCGCAGGTGGGGCAGCAGCTTCGGATTGACGGGCAGCCGCGGAAAGTCAGGCAGGTCGAGCACGTGCTCCAGGTAGCGGAAGCGGCTGAGCAGTCGCCGCAAAGGCGGCAGCTGCTGGATGAACCATACCGCCGGATAGATCAGCTGCTTGGCGTGTGTCTTCCAGCGGTGCCAGTCCGTGGCATAGCGCAGGGCCGTGCTGTAGATTTCGATGGGCATGCCCCGATCCACCAGCTCGGCCAGCAGGCGGTCGCGTCCGTAGTGGTAGTTGGCCCGCCGGATGATGCTGCCCGCAAATATGAAGCGGTTGGCATCGGGAGCTTTGCGGAACTGCTCGATGAGTGGCGGATGAAAGGCGTGCGCCACCAGAGCATGAGGCACCCCGTGCGCCCGGTACTGGGCCAGCGTGTCGGGCGAACTCGAGACCATCAACTCGGCCCAGCGGTAGAGTTCCGTATCGATGACGCTCACCCCGATCATCACCAGGGCCAGCCGGATCGAGGGGTTGTTCTCGCGCATGGCCCGCAGCAGCCGCGAGAGGTGATGATGAAAGATCACCACATCGGGCGCAAACCGCCGCACCAGTTCCAGGGCCAGGGCCTCGGTCGAGGCGGGGGGCACACCGTTTTCCCGTGCCCAGGTCTCGAGCAGATCGGCCGTGCCAAAAGGCACAAGCAGCACCTCGTAGCCTCGGCGTGTCAGGGCTTCGGCCCAGCCCCGCTGCCAGTAGTTGTAATGCAGCTGGGCTTCGAGGCGGGCCGCGAAATCGAGGCTCTCGTAATGCGGAAAGTCCCGCAACAGCACCGCCCGCTCGACCGGTGCAAAAAGGCTGAAGAGTACCAGTTTCATGATCTATGGCCGCAAGTTCGCACACGAGGGCATTTTTCGGATGCAAAGAGCCTATTTTTGAGGCGATGAATGCCCCGAAGCGGATCATCCAGAAGCTGCTGCGGGCAGCAGGCCTCGAGGTGCGGGCCTACAACTGCGCCACCTCACCCACGCTGCGCCTGCAGCGGCAGCTGGCTCACCACGGCATCGGCCTGGTGCTCGATGTCGGTGCCAACGATGGCGGTTTTGGCCGCAGCCTCTACGGCAGCGGCTACCGTGGCCAGCTGCTCTCCTTCGAGCCGCAGGCCGCCGAGCACGAACGCCTCTGCCGCCATGCCGCCCGCCAGCCCGGCTGGGACGTTGCCCCCCGCGTGGCAGCAGGTGCACACGCCGACCAGCTGACCCTCCACGTGGCAGGCAACAGCCTCAGCAGTTCGCTCTTGCCGATGCTCGAAGCGCACCGCGCCGCTGCACCCGACTCGGCCTACGTTCGCACCGAAGAGGTACCCGTACAGCGGCTCGATGTGCTCGTGCCCCGCGAGCGCGTGGCCCGCCAGCCGACCCTCCTCAAGATCGACACCCAGGGCTACGAAGGTCCCGTGCTCGATGGAGCGGCCGACTTGCTGCCCCTGCTGCGCGGGGTCTATCTGGAACTGTCGCTCGAACCGGTCTACGCCGGTCAGCAACTCTTCGATGCGCTGCATGCCCGCCTGCTCGCACTTGGTTTTGCCTGCTGGGGCCTGAGTGCCAGTTTTTGCGACGAGCGCACGGGCCGTGTCCTGCAGCTCGACGGGGCCTACTTTCGCCCTTTCAAAACCTGAGGGCTGCCGAAAATGGAAGCTAAATTTGATTGATTTCTATTCAGCTAGAATAAGATTGTTTTTGGAAATAAAAATAAAAAATAAATTAATTATTTTTAGTGTTGTATTAAATATTTCAATCGTTTGGCGCGATTTATTTCGGAATAATTATAGTTAATTTTTACTTTTTGCAAATATTTTAATAAAATTCTATTCTGGTTTTTGAGTTGGGAAGCTGGGTCGATTTACTCCGGTCGCATTTGTGTCTGCAGCAGCTGCGCAGCCCGCAGCCGGAAGAGGCTGTCGGTTGCCACGCCAAACCAGGTAGTGCTGTCGCGCCAGATGCTGCGCGGATAAATGGTGTTGAGGGTGAGGCCGCGGTGGGGCAGGCTGTCGGACCAGAAGGACAGCCGTGTTTCGAGCTGCTCGGCCTTGCGGGGGCCGATCAGGTTGGCCTGCGCCACAAAGAGGGGTTTGCCCCAGGCCGCGCACAGGGAATCGGCCTGCCGGTGCTGGCGGCGCAGTTCGGTGGGGGGGCGGCTTTCCTGCGGCGGGTAGATGAAACCGATTTCGTCGAAGCTGGCCCAGATCGAGACGCGGCCCAGGCGGCGGGCATCGGCTCCGTAGGTCAGGGCTATGGGCTGGTTCCAGCGGGTGGCCAGCTCGCGGCGCAGCCGGTCGGTCAGCCGCTGCCACGGTCGGTCGTAGGGTTCGAGGGGCCGCCAGTCGAGGCCCAGTACCAGCCGTTCGAGGGGAAGACCCTCCAGCTGGGGCAGCAGCCGCTCGGTCAGTTCCTGGCCCAGGTGGTCGAGCCAGCGGTCGGGGGAGACCGGCTGCCTGAAGAGCGGTCGGGTGGGGCTGGTGTAGAGGGCGAGGCTGACCCGCCAGCCGCTGTCCGCAAGGCAGCGGCCCAGGGCCTGCCAGGCCGATGCGTCGGGCAGCATCAGTACGGGTAAGCCGTCGGTCGTGGCGGCCACGCCCAGTTCGATGAGCAGGTGGCGGGCACCGAGGGCCTGCAGCCCGGCCAGCTCGGCCGAATCGGGGCGGCTATCCGCTTCCCAGCGCAGCCCCCATACCAGGGGGATGTCGGTTCGGATGGCGGGGCGGTAGGGCGTGCAGGCGGCGAGTGTCAGCAGGAGCAGCAGGGCAGCACGGCCCATCACCAGCAGGCGGCGAAGTCGCGGACCTCGTCGAATTGGCAGGAGATGGCCTGGCGGCCGTACCGGTCGATGAAGCCGTATTTACCGCCCCGCTGCACGGCGGCTAGCCCGTGGCAGAAGCCTGCCGAGAAGACGGGCACGCCGTCGAAGAGGAAGGGAATGGCAGGCTTGCCGAACTTGTCGATGAAGCCGTAGCGGTCGTTGCGCAGCACGGGAGCCAGCCCATTGTGGAAGCGGCCTGCCCAGTCGAATTCATTGGAGATGAGGTAGTTGCCTTTGATGCCGATGAAGCCCCATTTGCCGTTTTCGTGCACGGGAGCGAGGCCCTCGGCGAAAATCCAGCCGTCGAGGAAGCGACAGGGTATCACCGGTTCGCCCTGGTTGTTGATGTAGCCCCACTTGCCGGCCTGTTCGACCATGGCCAGGCCCTCGTTGAACTCGTGCGTCCAGTCGTACTCGGGTTCAATAACCACGTTACCCTGCCGGTCGATGTAGCCGTACTTGCCGTCGATCTGTACCGAGGCCAGTCCGCCCGAAAAGTTACGGGCATCGGTATAGATGCACGGGATTACGGCTTCGCCGTTGGGATCGATGTAGCCCCAGCGGTTGTTGAGGCGCACGCGGGCCAGCCTCTCGCAGAACCACGAGGCGTTTTCATACTGAAAAGGGATGCGCAGTTGGTTCTGCTGATCGATGTAGCCCCAGCGGCCGTTTTTTTTGACGGCGGCCAGCCCTTCGCTGAAGGACCAGCCTGCCTCGTATTCAAAAGGAATGATCACCTGACCCTGCGGGTCGATGTAGCCGCGTTCGCGGCCGCGCTGCACCTTGGCCAGCCCCCCGGAAAAGTTTTCCGCACCGTCGAAGACGTCAGGAATCGACCAGTGCCCCTTTGAGTTGATAAATCCCCAGCGGGAACCTTTGCGAACAGCACTAAGGAGACGGGGCCGTACGGAGGGCTTGAAAACTTTCTTCAGGAGTTGAGTCCAAGTGGTAGAACTAGCCATGACGTAGAAGCAGGTTGGCAGATTCAGCAACAATTTAGGCTCCCAAAGAAAGCAAAATTATTGGTACGCTGGCCGAACTTGGATCGATTGGGCTGAAAATCAATCGGTATTTCGAATGATTTTTGATTTTAAGTTTTTTTATTTATTTAAAAGTTTTAGCTTACTTTTTCAAGGTAAAAGGCTGAGGGCGGATTAGGGTGTCGTATCGCCAGAGTTCGACGATGTCGGCCTTGGCGACGGGGTAGGGCGGGTGCTGGCTGTTGTCGCTCACGAGCAGGAAGTGATCGGCATCGGGGCCGATTTCGATGCGCTTGACTACCGGGGCACGGTTGTGGCAAACCACGACGTAGATTTCGCCATACTGCACGTAATCCAAATGGGGCACGAGCTGGCAAATGATCCAGTCGCCGCCATTGAGGGTATTTTGCATCGATTCGCCCCAGACCTGCAGGCCGATATACTGGCCCTGACGGTATTTGGGGTCGGGCAGGGCGATCTCGGGCTGCTGTTCCCAGAACTGGGGGTCGGCCCGTTCCTGAAGGTAGCCCGCCTGGGCCGCTTGGTTGAGCAGCTTGATGACGGGCTGGTTGGCTCGGTCGACGACGACGGGCAGGAGTCCGCCACCCGAGCTGGCCGGAGGAGCCGAGGGGGGCGGCTCGGTCCCGAAGAGCAGGGCATCGGCCGAGACCCCAAAAAGCATCACCAGCGATATGAGGTGAGGCACTGTCAAATCAGATTTGCCCAATTCGATGGACGAGATGGAGGCGCGGGTCAGTCCCAGGTGGTCTGCCAGCTGTTGCTGGGTCATGGACCGACTTTCCCGCAGGCGGCGGATGCGTTGACCGATGGACATGTGGACAGAATTTTTGAAAAGTTTGCGTATAAAATTTGACAAATTGATTTGATGTAAATTAGATTTGCTGTCGAATTCAAAGTTACGCCAAAAAAGAAAATAAAACCAGTCATGCTTTATACGTATATGAAATCCACATCGTCGGCACGCAAATCCAATGCGCACGCTCAGGTCGTTCATGCGTGGCTTGGCCCAAGTCACGAAGACCTCTACATCCTCACGCGCAACGAAGACCGCTTCTGTATGCCCGAAGTCGGCCCTTTCGACATCGCCTGCTGGACCATCTCGCAGGGCGAGCAGGTCTACGTCGAGGACGGCACCATCGCCCTGTCCAACGACCAGATCCGCGCCTATGCGCAGGAGCACAGCCGCTACTGGGAGCCGATGCCCTGATACATTCCCAAGTCGGCGGCCAGCTTATAGCTGCAGCTTTCCGTCTGCCTTCCTGCTCTTTCTTGTACCTTTGTTCAAAGATTTTGACTCCAACTCTCCTGATCCCCAGTCCGATGTCCCTGGCACCTGCCTTCTTAGGCGAACTCCAACACGAAATCGAAAACACCCGCAAAGTTTTCGCCGCCATTCCCGACGGCCAGTACGGCTGGAAACCGCACGACAAGTCGGCGAGCCTTGGCGAACTGGCCGCCCATGTCTGCGAAACCATCGGCTGGGTAGCCGATACGATCAACAGCAACGGCTTCGACGCCGCCGTTACACCCTGGCAACCTGCCCTGGCCCACAGCCGCGAGGAATTGATGGCCCTGCTCGAGAAGAAAGCTACTGCTGCCATCGAGGCCCTGACCAACTGCCCCGCCGATCTCGACTGGAACGAGCCGTGGGTCATGCGCGAGGGCGAGCAGATTTTGTTGTCTTTGCCCCGCCTCATTACCCTGCGTAGCATGGTAATCAACCACATGATCCACCACCGCGGCCAGCTGACGGTCTACCTGCGGCTGCTCAACGCCCACGTGCCCGGTCTCTACGGCCCCAGTGCCGACGACAAAGAACAGATGGCGCAGACCGCCTGAACCGACTCGATGCGGCAGCCGCCGGATGCAAGTCGGTTTTGCGGTTCTCGTCAATCGGGAATCTGCCAGTCGATGGGTTCTTTACCCTGCTGAGCAAGCAGCCGGTTGGTCTGCGAGAAGTGCTTGCAGCCAAAGAAGCCGTTTCGGGCGGCCAGCGGCGAGGGGTGGGCCGCCTTGAGCAGGTGATGCCGGCTGGCATCGATGCAGCGGGCCTTGGCCTGTGCAAACTTGCCCCATAACAGAAAAACGAGGCCCTCGTGGCGGTCGTTGAGGCACTCCATGACCGCATCGGTGAAGGTTTCCCAGCCTTTGCCCTGGTGCGAGCCGGCCTGTCCCGCGCGAACGGTCAGGGTGGCGTTGAGCAGGAGTACCCCCTGGCGTGCCCAGTGTTCGAGATTGCCGTGGCGGGGTGCGGGAATGTGCAGGTCGTTGTACAGTTCCTGAAAGATGTTGACCAGCGAAGGGGGAGGCGGTAGGCCCCGCTGCACCGAAAAGCACAGCCCGTGGGCCTGACCGGGGCCGTGGTAGGGGTCCTGACCGAGAATGACGACCCGCACCCGATCGATAGGGGTCAGGGTGAAGGCATTGAAAATCAGGGGTCCGGGTGGGTAGATCACCTGCCCGTTCTGTTTTTCGGCTTTGAGGAACTGAACCAGGGCGTGAAAGTAGGGCTTGCTGAACTCGGCCTCGAGGGCCTGCTCCCACGACGGCTCGATCTGAACGGGAACCCGGGGAGGCGGTGCATCGAAGAGCTGGCTCATGGCCGAATTTCGTAAAAAGTGCTGCCTGGCGGTGCTTGGGCAGCCGATGTGGCTGATGAACCAGGAGCCGGAGGCTTGTCCGATTGGCCGGCAGCCGAATAAACTCCGAATAAACTAAGGCTCGTGTGCCGAAAGTGCGAGCTGAACGCGCAGCAGGCCGGCTCGCGCTTTCTGTTCGATGCTGCTCTGGTAGCTGTAATTGCTGTAATCAAATACCTGGGTGTAATACTTTTTGGCCGATCGATATTGGCTGAGCTGTTCATGGATTATGCCTTCGTGCAGCAACGAAGCAACCTGCATCCAGGTATTGGTTTTCGCGGGATATTTTCTGCTTTCCCGATAACAGGTCAGAGCTTGATCGATCCGGCCCAGTTTGTGTTCCAGTCGGGCTTTTCGGTAGTTCCATTCCGTGCGTTCGTCGGCATTCAACTGAAACTTTTGCAGCTGGCTCAAAGTGGCTCGGGCCGATTCGGCCCAGCCGCCATCCAGTGCCATTTTCAGTTGAAGCCATAGCTGGTGCTGCGGAGACTGTGCAGCCCTTTCCCATGCCTTGACCTCTTTCAGAGCGTTCCGGTCTTCGTCGATCAGAGGCTCGGGCAAGCCCAGTGTTTGCTTGACTTGCTGTTGAAAACCCTGCCGATCGCCCTTCAGGCGGGCAAGGGCTGCCCGTCTCATGCCGCAGTCGTGCTGGTAGAGCCGGCCGCCGTAATGCTTTTCGAAGCGGGCCAATGCCTCCTCGGCGGCGGCGAAATCGGATCGACCCATCGAAATGCGGGCCGAAAGCCACCAGATGAACGGCAACCGGTGTGCTTCGCCCTCTATTTCGCGGATCAGCTTTTGTGCTGCCGCGCCGTTCAGGTTTTCGATTTCGAGCTGGGCGAGTAGGTAGTTCCAGAGAATTGGCGAACGACCGGCCTGCTGTTCTTTCTGGGCCTGTTCCCAGGCCCGGGTGGGCTTGGCGTGCAGATGACGGTAGGTGTAGAGCAGCAGCACCTTACTCTGCTGGCTGAAGAACGTATTGGCCTGAGCCGAGCGGATGAGTTCCGCCGTTCCCCGGGTCAGGCTGCCGCTCAGCCCCAAGAAATCGAGTACCCACTGGTAACGGTCGGGTACGGCAGCGAGGCAGACTTCGAACAGGCCCCGCAAGCGGGCCGGTGCGGGGTGTTTCGAGGATTTGAGGGCCTGAACGTGGTTCCAGCACCGCCTGATTTGCCAGGCGGCCAACCACGTTTCGCCTTCGAGCAGGCCTAGCACGGCGGCTTGCAGGGCCAGTTCCGCCTGTATAAGGTGTTTGAATTCGGATTGAGGGCTAGATTCCAGCAGCCGGTGGGCCGAATCGGCTGTCCGTGTGTAAGCGGCGGCATGCACGCAACTTGGCCCGACCAGTTGCTGCAGAAACCGGGCATGTGTTTGGTAGAGCAGGCGCACCTGCGCGTTGGGGTGGGCCGCAGCAAGGGAGTAGGCCTCTGCCAGCTCGAAGCGGTAAAGGGCTGTTTCGATGGCTTCGACGGGCTGCGGCCATTGGCCCCCCAGTGGCCCGGCTGCGGCGATGAACGGCAGCAGGGCCAGGGCGATCAGGCCAGCTGCTCGTCGGGCTGGGCGACCGGCTCGAAGAGGTCTTCGGCTACGAGGATTCGACCGCAGTTTTCGCAGACAATCAGTTTGCGGCTTTGGCGAATTTCGCATTGCCGTTGGGGGGGGATGATGGCAAAGCAGCCGCCACAGGCCCCGCGATCGACCGTTACGACGGCCAGCCCGTTGCGCATGTTGTTGCGGATGCGGGTATAGGCCCGGAACAGGCGGTCGTCGTCGATTTTGGCTTTGGCTTCCTCGGCCAGCTTGGCCAGTTCGTCTTCTTCTTTACGGGTTTCTTCGATCAGCTGGTCGAGCTCGTTTTTCTTTTCTTCGAGGTCTTTGGTGCGCTCGGCCAGCATACGGTTTACTTCCTCCATGCGGGCCATGCGTTCGCCAATCGATTCGCTGAACTGGCGGATTTTTCGTTCGCTGGTCTGAATGTCAAGCTGTGCCAGTTCGATTTCCTTGTTGATGGCCTCGTACTCCCGGTTGTTTTTCACCTCCATGAGCTGGCTCTCGTAGCGGGCAATGGCGATGCGTGCTTCTTCCATGACGGTCTCGCGTTTGCGGATTTCGTCCTGAAAGGAGTCGATCTCCTGTTGCAGGCGGTCGCGGCGGGTGCGCAGGCCCTCGAGTTCATCCTCCAGGTCGTTGACCTCTTCGGGCAGCCCCCCCCGGATGCTGCGCAGGCGGTCGAGCCGCGTATCGATGCGTTGCAGTTTGGCTAATGCTCTGAGTTTTTGGACTAGTTCCATATCCCGTTGGGTGTATTGGCTGTATTGAGGGGTAAAATGGGGGTTTTGGGCTTTGAATCAGCTGGATCGTTCTGGGCTTGAATCGACTGCTCCCCAGTCGAGCTGCACGGGGTTGGTCGAACGGCTGGACAGATGCAGGCGGTTTTGGGCCACAAGCTGGGGAAATTGGGCGCAAAGGTACTCAAAAATCAGTTCCGCGGTAAACTGTTCGGTTTCGTAGTGTCCGGCATCGACGAGCAGCATACGGCCTTGGGGTTCAAAGAAATAATGGTGCGTCAGGTCGCCCGTTACGAAGGCGTCGGCTCCTGCCTGCAGGGCGGCCTCGATCAGAAAGCTGCCCGAGCCGCCACAAACGGCCACCCGCTCGATGACCGGTGGCCCGGGCGCGTAGCGCAGGAGCCGTGTTTGCAGCTGCTGGCGCACGTGCTGCCGGAACTGGGCCTCGCTCAGGGGCGCGGGCAGGCGTCCGATGAGGCCCGCACCCGTCTGCCCCGTGCTGTCGCGGGGCTGCAGGATGCGTGTTTCGACCAGGCCGAGCCGCCGGCCGATGCGGCTGTTCACGCCGGTGGACACGTTGTCCAGATTGGTATGCAGGGCAAAGAGGGCGATTCTGCGTTCGAGGGCCAGCAGCAGGCAGCGGCTCACGAAGTCATCGCCCCGCAGGTGCTTGCGGGGGCGAAACCACAGCGGGTGGTGGGTGATGACGAGGTTGGCTCCCAGCTCGTGGGCTTCATCGAGGACGGTTTCGGTGATTTCGAGGGCCACGAGTGCCGATGTGAGCGTGGCAGTCGGCTGGCCGGTGTGCAGGCCCACGTTATCGTACGATTCGGCCAGGTTCGGGGGTGCCCAGCGGTCGAAGGCGGCGATCAGGTCGGCTATAGCGGTCATGGGCTGGCAATCTTCGAGCAAACAGCTATTCTTTTGATTTTTTGATTTATATTTGGCTTTTTTTACTTGATTTTATTTTTTTTGTTTTGAAAGTATGTGTGATTTTGTCTGGATCCAGCCCAATTGGCCGCCGTTGGTGGTTGGTGAACGCACAAGGTCTTGCGAAATGCTTGCGGGCTGATTGCCTGCGACCGGCACCGCAATTATGAAATTAATTATGAAAATGAAATAAAGTAGGGTATCTTTTTTGAAGGGCTTTCGAATTCGATTTCAAGATTCAACTTAGGCAAACTCAGGTCAACTCTTCAGCAGAAGTTAACGTAAAAGTAAACCGATGATCGATCCGCAAAAATTGTGTCTCTCGACCATCGGTCGGTTCCAAACCTAGATTCATCGAAAAAAAGACAAAAGCACATCCCATGTAATGATACATTTGAATCGATCTTGTTTCGGGTCTCGCTCTCATTGAGCAGCCTAATTCAGGATGAGGCAAATGCCTGATCGAATCAGACGCCCAGTAATTCAATCTGTTGAGCTAGACTAAAGCTAAAGTTATTGTCATAACCTAAAACCCAAATTCACATTATGCAGCTTTGTTACAACCAAATTGCCCGCTTGCTTCGTAGATCGTTGGTCGCTTTGGGATGCCTTTTAGTGGTTTCCCACAGCGCACTGGCGCAAAAGTCCGGTGGCGATGCCCGCTGGGCCAATGGCCCCGTGGCGGGCAACAACTCCTCGGAAGGCCTGCGCATCGTCCACGACGCCCAGCTCAACAGCTATGTTGTCGGCATTTTTCAAGGTACCATCACGCTGGGTTCGGTAACCATGACCTCGAAAGGGGAGCGCGACGGCTACCTGGCTAAGTACGACCCCAATGGCCAGTTGGTCTGGGTCCGTCAGATGGGCAGTACCGAGGCCGACATCCCCCTCGGGCTGGCCATTCACCCGCCCACGGGCGATCTCTTCGTAACGGGGATCTTCCACAACGGCATGGAAATCATCACCCCCAACCAGACCTTGACCCTGAACACGGACTTTGTCGGTCCGCCCAACAACCAGGACATTTTCATCGCTAAGTTCGACAACAACGGTCAGGCCCTGTGGGCCACCAAAATCGGTAATGCGGTCGACAATGTCTTCGAGCAAGCCGAAGATATCGCCGTGGACAATGCCGGCAATTGCTACGCCGTCGGGGTAATCTACACCGACGCCCGCTTCCACAGCTCGCCCCTGAGTGCTAAGCCTTTTCAGGTGGTTAATCCCGCGCAGCCGGGTTTCGCAAAGGAGGGTTTTCTGGCCAAATACCTGGGCGGCAACGGCGAACTCGACTGGGTGCGTACGATGGGCGGCTCGAACAGCGACGAGGCTAACTGCGTCGTTATCAATCGGGCAGGTAACGTAATTGTAGCCGGTTCGTTCGACAACACCGCCAACAATGCAAGTATCGATGGCCAGGCTGTTGCCTCGCTGATTACGCCCGGGCCGTCCGACGAAAAGGGCATGTTCGTGGCCGCCTGGGATTTGAATGGCAACCGAATCTGGGTTCGGGCCTATGCCTCACGCAGTGGTGGCGAGGCTTTCCCTCGGCGCATGGCCATCGATCCAAATGGTTACTTTTCCATTATCGGCGACTACACAGGCTCCCTGCATGTAACCGGACCGTTTACCAATGCTCCAGCCACACTAAACAGTGTCGGGTCGGTCGACAATTTCTTCCTGAAACTGGGCGGCTTTGGCATCCAACAATGGGTGCGCAGCGGCGGCGGTCCCAATCCTGAATCGGCCACCTCTGTAACGGTGGACGACGCGGGCAACAGCTACTTCATCGGGTACTATCGACCGGGTTCGACCTTCGGCCCCTTCAACATGACCGGTCCGAACTACCCCAACCAGTGCCACTATTTCATCAAAATCGATCCGCTGGGCAATTATGTGTGGGCCGATGCCTACACGCCCTTCCTGACTGACCACAGCGTAACGGGCGATGGCTGCCGGTTCTTTGGAACGGGGCGTATTTTTCAGCCCCCGCCCACCAATCGAATCGGTAATGTTACCATTCCTTACAATCTGACGGGCGGCAACCGTGGCGACCTCGTCTACCGCTTCGATCTAGTCAAAGGGGGTCAGATTGCGCCCATCTCGACCATTCCCACGGGGCCGATTTGCCGCGGCTCGAACGCCAACCAGACCGGCGGTACCATCCACCTGGCTAATGTGGTGGGCAGCATCATCCGGTGGGAATCTTCGACCGACTGCCCGGCCTTCACCAATCCGCAGGCCATCAACCAGACGGTTCCCAGCCTGCCGTGGGCCAATCTGGCACAGACTACCTGCTTCCGCGCCGTGGTGCGCAACGGCAACTGCGAGGATTTCTCCGAAGTGGCCCAAATCAACATTCTGCCCGACCCCGTGGTGAGCATCAACCCGCCCGGGCCGCTGCAGGTGTGTTTCCTCGAATCGAAACTCATCGAAGCGCAGGGAGCCGACTTCTACAGCTGGACTGCCCTGCCCATGTTTGCACCCAACCTGCAAAGCCCCAGTACAGCCAACCCCAGCTTCTTTGGCTCCTCGCCTGGCTCAGCGATCTACACGGTAACGGGTGTCGATGCCAACGGCTGCAGCAGTCAGGCGACCATCAGTATCGAAGTGCTGGTAACGCCCCGGCCCAACGCCCTGGGCATCAACCCGCCCGGCCCGCTGACCCTCTGTGCCGATCAAGTCCAGAGGCTGGATGCTGCTCCGCCTACCCTCAGTTTCTACAGCTGGGCACCGGCAAACAACCTGTCCGCCACCAGCACGCCTTCGACCCAGTTTGCCAGCTCCACGGCGGGTACCTACACCTACACCCTGACCGCCGGAACCAACCCCGTCTGCACCAGTACGGCGGAGATTCAGATCACGGTGGTCGGCCTGCCGGTCATTGACATCAACCCGCCCAGCCCGCTGCAGGTCTGCCTCGGCGAGTCGGTCAACCTGACGGCCTCGGGGGCCACAACTTACAACTGGGCACCGGCCACCGACCTGAGCAGCACCAATGCGGCCAACCCCACGCTGATAGCAAGTACGCTCGGCACGCGAACTTATACCGTTACCGGTATCGATGCCAATGGCTGCGCCAACACCGCGCAGGTCGATGTCGTCGTTACGCCGGGAACAGCCATGAGCATCACGCCTGCCGGTCCGCTGACCCTCTGCGTCAACCAGAGCCAGCTCCTGACGGCGACGGGTGCCGACAGCTACAGCTGGGCACCGGCCACCAACCTGACCAGTGCAACGTCCCCCAGTACGCTCTTCAGCGCAGCCGCTCCCGGAACCTACACCTACGTAGTATCGGGCACTAAACTCAATGGCTGCACCGGCAGTGCCGAGGTTACGATTACCGTTGTGGCCGCTCAGACGGTTACCGCAACCGGCCCCGCCGACGTTTGTGCGGGCCAGAGTGCCACGCTGACGGGGCTGGCGGTGAGTGGCAGCCCGCAATGGCAACGCGCTTCGGGACCGGGCTGCGTTACGCCCTGGGTCAATATTCCGGCCGCCAATGCCTTCTCGTATACAACCCCCGCACTCAATCCGGGGGATGTCAACTGCTTCCGACTGGTGGTTACCGATCCGCTGTGCGGCACGGTCGAATCGGCACCCGTGCTCATTAACATCAATCCGGCTTCCATTGGGGGCCTAACTTCGGCAACTACGATGGTGGTCTGCACCCCGCCCAACACAGGTACTGTGGTGGTCAATGGCCAAAGCGGCCAGGTAGTCCGCTGGGAAAGTTCGACCAATCAGGTTGCCTGGACTCCCATCAACGTTACGGCGACGACCTATACGTTCGTTGATCTGCTCCAGACGACCTGGTTCCGCGCCGTGGTACAGAATCCGGGTTGTGCGGAAGCCCCCTCGCTGCCGGTTCGCATAGAGGTGATCAGCGGCCCCGTGGGGGGCAGCATCGGCCCCGACCAGACGCTCTGCGCCGGCAGCCGCCACACCTTCGACCTGACCGGCTCAACGGGCCAGCTGCTGCGCTGGGAGTTCTCTTTCGACAACTTTGCCTCGGTAGCCGGTTCGGTTCCGCCTTCGACCCAAACCCCGCTGCAGCTCACGACCCCCATCCTCAACCAGACGGTGAGCTACCGCGCGGTGGTGGGTGCAGCCGGATGCCCCGAAGTCTATTCCAATGTGGCGACCCTGACCGTAACGACGGGCAGCGGCGTAGTCGCTCCGCCCATTTCTGAATTCTGCGGGGCGGCCCCCAGCCGCTTCTTCTCGCTGACGGCTTTCTCGGGCAACATCATCCGTTGGGAACGCTCGACCGATTGCGCCAACTTCAGCAACCCCGTACCGGTAGCGGCTACGACGCCGACCCTGTCGGTGCAAGCCGGCATCACGCAGACGACCTGCTTCCGTGCCGTTACCGACAACCCGGCATGCCCTTATTCGACCCCAGCCGAGGTGCGCATCAGCCCCAACACGGCTGGTGGTACGATCAGCGGTGCCCCCGCCGGTCCGGTCTGTGCCCCCGCTGGTCCCTTCAACCTGACGCTGACCAATCAGGTGGGCGATGTGCTCCGCTGGGAACGCTCGACCGACAACGGCCTAACCTGGCAGGCCATCGGCAACGCCGGCAATACGGTACTCGCTGTCAATCAACTGACGCAGAACACGCTCTTCCGTGTTCGGGTGCAAAGCGGCCTCTGCCCGCCCCAGTACTCGCAGCCGGCCCGCGTGGACATCGCGCCCTCGCCCGTTGCCGCACCGATCACCAGCAGCGGCCCGGCCACCGTCTGCGCCGGTGCCAGTGGCGTGCTGACCCTTAGCCCGGCGGCCAACGGCATCGTACAACGCTGGGAGGTTTCGACCGACAACTTCGCCACCGCACCGACGGTCTTCAATACGTCGAACCGGTTCTTTACTTACAGCAACGTGAGCCAGACGACGCAGTACCGCGCCGTGCTGGCTACCAACACCTGCCCGCCGGTAACGACGCCGGTCTTTACCCTGACGGTAACTCCCCAAACCGTTCCGGGAACGATCAATGGCCCGGCCACCGTCTGCAGCGGCACCAACAGCGGCTCGCTGGTGCTGACCGGCCACACGGGTGCCATCCTGCGCTGGGAAGTTTCGACCAATAATTTTCTGACTGTAACGACTTTGCCTGCGGTCGCCAACTTCCTCAACTACAGCAACCTGACGGCCACGACGCGCTACCGCGCGGTCGTACGCAGCGGCAGCTGTGCCCAGCGCACGACCCAGCCCGTCGAGGTAACGGTACTTCCCGCTCCGGTGGGCGGCACGCTGCTGGGGCCGCCTTCGGTTTGCGGCAGCCCCAACACCGCTCAGCTCGATCTGCGCAGCTTTGTCGGACCGATTGTTCGCTGGGAAAAGAGTACGAACAACTTCACGACCGCTCCGACGGTCATCAACCACACGCAGCCCAGCTACACAGCCAGCAACCTGGCGGTAACGACCCAGTTCCGGGCCGTGGTGGGCGATCCGCAGTGCGGCTTCGCAACCTCCACCGTCTGGGAAGTGAAGGTCAATCCTGCTTCGGTCGGCGGCAATGCAGTTGCCTCTACGCCCAGCCTGTGCACCAGCGGTGCAGCCAGCGTGAGCCTCCTCAACAGTGTAGGTAACCTTGAACGCTGGGAGAAATCGGTTGGCGCGTGCAACGGCCCGTGGCAGCCCATCGCCAGCTCGGCCAACCTCTTTACGTTCAACGACCCGCAGCCCGTGCAGCAGACGACCTGCTACCGCGCCATTGTTCGTAACGGCACCTGTGCGCCGGTTGCTTCGGCACCGGCTGAAATCAAGGTCTACCGCAACCCGATCGCCGGTTTCAATGCAACGCCGGTGCGCTGCAAAGGCGAAAGCAACGGCGCGATCACGCTCAGGGCGACTTCATTCAATTTCGAGTTTTCGATCGATGGGGGCGCGACCTACCAGCCTGCAACTCCTCCGGCCATCCAGTTTACGGGCTTGGCTGCGGGCAGCTACCCTGTACGTGCCCGTAACCTGAGCCAGACCTGCGTCTTCAGCGGCCCGACGGTCGTCGTGAGCGAACCGGCGGTTGCGCTGGCGGTTGCCAACCTGCAAACCCGTGCTCCGCGCTGCAACCAGCCGAATACGGGTCTGGTCGATCTGACAGTAACGGGCGGCACGGCCCCCTATGCCTTCCGCTGGTCGAACGGTGCCCAAACCGAAGACCTAGTCAACGTGGCTTCCGGAACCTACACCGTAACGATTACCGACCGCAACGGCTGCGAGCAGGTAACTTCGGCTGTCGTACCGGCGGCGAGCAGCGTATCGGTTTCAGCTGCGGTTAATGATGTGAGCTGCTTCGGCAGCCGCGACGGTGCAATCAGCGCAACGGCTACGGGCGGTACGCCTCCCTATGCCTACAACTGGAGCATTGGCGGCCCGACCAACCTGTCCTCGCGCAGCAACCTGGCTGCTGGCCAGTATACCCTTGTGGTGGTGGATGCTGCAGGCTGTTCGAGCACGCAGACCTATATCATCGTGGAGCCGCCCCGCCTGACCACCCAGATCAGTACAACGCCGACGACCTGCCCCACGGCGGCAGTCGGTTCGGCTTCGGTAACGGCTGCAGGGGGTACGCCTCCCTACAGCTACCTGTGGAGCAATAACCAGACGGGTAGCCTGATCCAGAACCTGCGGGCGGGTACCTATGCGGTAAGCGTAGCCGACAGCCGCGGCTGCCAGATTGCCGATCAGGCCGTAGTAACGGCTTCGCAGACGGCACCCACGGTCTCGTTGCCAGCAGCGACCCCCAATGCCCTCTGTGGCTCGGGGAGCACCACGCTGAGCGTTGCCGCCAATGCCAACGAAGTTTACACCTGGTACCGCGATTCTACGCTGACTCAGGCAGCCGGTAACGGGCCGGTGCTGGTGGTTCCGGTAACGGCAACGACGACTTTCTACGTAACGGCTGCCAATGTATTGAATCCGACTTGTATTTCGGCTCCATCGTCGATTACGGTGCGGGTTTCGGCACCGACGGTCGGCGGAACGGCTGGGCCTTCGGCCACCGTTTGCCCCAACAGCAACTCGGGTACAGTCAGTCTGACGGGCTTTACCGGATCGGTGCTGCGCTGGGAGGAATCGACCGACAATTTTGCAACTAATGTTGTTGCGGTCAACAACACCCTGCCTTCGCTGAGCTACGCAGCCCTGACGCAAACCAAGAGCTTCCGCGCGGTTGTGGCCAGCCCGGGCTGCCCGCAGGCATTCTCGACACCGGCAACGATTACGGTGGCGGCTAACTGTGGCCAGATTTCCGCCAGCCCCTCGGTACTGGCCTTCCCGACGATCGCATCGGGATGCGGCTCGCCTGTGCTGGAGGTCAACGTCTCGGCTACGGGCCTGACGGCTCCGCTGGTCATCACGGCACCGGCCGATTTCGAGATTGCCCTCACGCCAGCCGGACCGTTTGGCCCTTCGTTGACGATCAACCCGACGGCCAGCAACGTGGCCCCGCGGTTCATCAGCGTGCGGGTTCGTCCCAATGCCCCAGTGGGCAGCTACAGCGGTACGCTCGTCCTGAGCAGCACCAATGTAACCAGCCAGAATGTCAACCTGAGTGCAGTTGTTGCGGCCTCGCCTGCATCGGTCGTAAACCTGGTGCCCGCCAGCCTCAATCTGGGCACGGTGCCCTTGGGCGACTACTCCGGAGTGCAGAGTTACCGCCTGCAGGTACTCAATCCGGCGGCTGGCGGTGTTCTGGTGCAGGCTCCGGCACCCTTCCAGGTGTCGCTCTCGGCCAACGGGCCGTTTACTTCGGTACTGGTTGTTCCCACGGTGCCCTGCCAGAATGTCAATACGCTGGTTTACGTCCGGTTCCTGGGGACTGCGCCCGGTCCGTTGAGCGGTAACATCGCGCACAGCAACGGTAGTGCGGCGGCCAGTCTGCCCGTTACGGGCAATGTGCTGGCCACGTCTGCCCGTCCGGTTGTAGTTACCAATCCGAACTGGAATTCACAGGCCGATGTGGACAACACGCTGGGGCCGAACCAGTTTACCTGGCAGGTGGATGCGTTCAATGACCTGCAGACGGCAATCGACGCCGTGTTGAGCGGTGGCCGGGTTCTCCTCAACGGTCCGATCCACTTTGGCGACAACGTGCGCGTGCCGCGCCCCATGACCATCCAAGGCAGCGGCCCGACGCAGACGACGGTGCGCCCGATGTCCAACCGGCGCAATACGTACCCGACGGGAGATCCCCGCGAAGCCCTCGACCCGGCATACGATCACAAGCACGGCTTCATCATCGCCAGCAGCGACGTTACGATCCGCGACCTGACGATTTCGGGTGATCCGAGCCTCGACTGCTCTGAACGTTTTGGCGTCGGTATCCTCAACGACGACCGCAGTAATGTGCGTTACGACAACCTTATCGTTGACAACGTACGCGTCGAGTTCACGTATTCGAAGGGCATTCAGTTCTACAATACGGGGGTCAAGCACCAGATTCGCAACAGTGCGATCGATGATGTGTGCCTGCGTTTCGACAGCGATCCGCAAATCTATCCGACGGCCACCGGTATTTTTGTCAACGATCCGGCCGATATCGAGAACAACCTCGTGAGCCGGTCCGGTACGGGTATCCGGGTGGAAGGCAACTTCGGGGCTTCGGCCGGCCTGTCGACCATCCGGGGCAATGTGATCCTCGAACAGGAAGCGACGGGCATCGATGCGGATTTGCGTCCGGCCAGTACGCCTAACTTCGTGCAGGTGGCCGGTAATACCATCACGGGTGTAGGAGCTTTCGGTATCGATGCGCGGGGCTTTGACGAAAATGCGATAATTGGCGGGCCAGCCCCAGCCCATCGCAACGTCATCACGCCCAGCACCCGTCCGAACCGTGGACCGGCTGTCGGTGCCCGCGTGTCGAACTCGCTGGGTGTGCTGGTGCAGAACATCGAAGTGAACGCCGCTGGCCTCGAATCGGGCCTCTGGATTTTGCAGAACACCGACCGCAACCGTCCTGTGCGTGTTACGGAAGCCGACCTGCGCCGTGTAGGGGCCTTTGCCAGCAATCCGGCCAATGGCCAGTCGGCGGGTCTCTTCATGAGCGAGCTGGGTCAGTACCTCGATGGCAATGTGGGCGAAAGCTTCGCGCACATCTGGAACTCGACCATCAGTGGCTTCAACGTCGGTATTTTCACCAACGAGAACGCCCAGCGCGATATTGAGATTCTGGTCGGGGGTAATAATGTAGCCCAGCCCTCGGTAACGATCCATAGTTGCGATTACGGCATGATCATCAATGGCCGCTCGCAAGGAACGGTGGGACGCAACCTGCGCACCATCCGCGACAACCGCGTGGGCATCTGGGTCTATGGCGGGGAGCTGATCATGGAAGGCAGCCGCATGGCCAACAACCAGACGGCCATCCAAGTGGATGACAAGCCGCTCTTCAATACCGTTTTCGAGTCGATTGTAACGATGACCAACAACCTCTTCGAGGGCAACGGCATCAACATCGACAACCGCAGCAGCCGCCCCGTGCAGGCCTCGTTCAACTACTGGGGCAGCAACAACGCGGCCCTGGTCAACGCCTCGATGCGCCAGACGGGCTCGGGCATCGACTTCAGCCCCTGGCTCGACAGCGGCATCGATACCGACAACAATTCGCAGAATGGCTTCGATGGCGATTACAGCTTCGTACACATCGATGCCCGCAGCTTCCAGATCGGGGGCCTGAGCCACCTGCAGGAAGCGGTCAACGAACCGCGGGTGCAGCGCGTTTTCGTCCACGACGGTGCCTACGCCGGCAACACCAACGTAACGCGCAGCCTGACCCTGACCAACGACGGCCTGGCTCCGCTGCCGCAGCTGGCCAGCCTTTCGATCAACGGGGGTGGCAGCCGCCTGACGCTGGAGCGCGGCTTTGAAATAACGTCGAGCCTGACCCTGACCAACGGTCTGGTGGAGCTGCTCAACAACAGCACCCTGCAGCTCAACCTGACCAGCGTACTGACGGGAGGCAACGATTTCAGCTATGTCATCGGTCGTCTGGCCCGCCAGTCGGCCGCCGTTTCGGCTACCGATCTGTTCTTCCCCATTGGCTCGGCGACGGCTTACCGCCCCGCCACGCTGAACGTGGCCCAGCAGTCGAATGCCACCAATACATACACCGGTCGCGTGGTGGAACCCAACCTGCTGGTACGCAGCCTGCCAGCCGGTGTGCTCAGTGCCTCGACTGTGCGTCAGTGGGCGTTTGAGCAGAGCGGCCCTGCGGCCGTTTCGGGCTTCCAGTTCGATGGGGCTTTCGGTGCCGATGATCCGCACAGCAACACGCCTGCCGAGCTGGCCCTGCTCAAGGATAACGGCCCCAGCAGCACCGCCTGGCTCAACCTCGACGGTACAGCGGGCAACGGCAGCATCCGCTCGACGGCTCCCTTCACCAGCTTGGGTAACTTTGTGCTGGGTCGCCGCTCGTCGGCGGGTCCAGTAACACCGGGTACGCTCAACCTCACGGCGGTGCTCAACGTTTCGACCAACTCGGCCCTGCCTACCTGGACGAGCCTCAACTGCCCCGCCGCTCAGTACGAAGTCCGCTACCGCGTCAAAGGCTCGGTAGGCAACTACAGCACGGCCACGGTAACGACGACCTTTGCCCTGCTCAACGGCCTGCAGCACAACACCACCTACGAGGTGAGTGTACGCGGCCGCTGCGGCAGCCAGCCCTTCAGCCCCTGGTCAACGGGTACCGTAACCGAGTTCACGACCCAGTCGCTGGGCGATTGCAACGTGGCCGGCACGCCGCCCGTACCGGGTAACCTGCACATCAGCCAGGTAACGGCCCGCACGGCACTGGTCAACTGGCGGCGTGTAACCAACACCTCGACGCAAGGCTACATCGTGTCCTTCGGCGATGCCGCCCTTAATCCCAACAGCTGGCCGCAGTTTGTGGTCTGCAACCCCGCTACCTCGTTCCTGATTTCGGGTCTGACGCCGGGCCGTACCTATGGCGTGCGTGTGCGTACCAACTGCTCGAACTGCACCACAGCCCTGAGCAGCAACGACCGCCGCTCGAACTGGAGCCAGGTCGAGAACTTTACGACCCTCAACAGCCGCGAGAGTGATCCTCAAACCTCTGCCAGCTCGTCGGTCAGCGTCTACCCCAACCCGACTACGGGCCAGTTTACGCTGCGTTTCGATGCCACAGCAGCCGGCGAGGCGCAGGTAGTTCTTACCGATCTGACGGGCCGTGTCCTTGTTGAACGTGCCTGGACGGTTGGCGATGGCCGCAACGAACTGAGCGTATCGCTCGAAGGCTATGCAGCCGGTCTCTACCTGCTGCGGGTTCGTCAGGCCGACCGCGAACACCAGGTCAAGGTCATCCTCGACTAATTCCGCATCGCTTCAGCCCCCGCGGGCTGACTCAACCCTAAAAAGCTGCCGGAGCTCATCCGGCAGCTTTTTTTGTGTCCTGCCGTTTGTTTGGTCAGACTGGCTTCGGCCCGGGACGCAGCCTTTTTCTAAGTTCAGTTTGGGCACTGGCGGCCCGTCAGAACACACGTATGGTTTTTTCCTTTAACTTTGGCGTTCTTTGGCGCACGGTGCATCATGCAGAACTCGCGGGCATATGGAATCGACCTGCCGAAACTGGCCCTGGGTGAACATCGCTTTGATTTTGCCGTGCGTGACGCGTTCTTTGCCAACTGGCCCGACAGCCCGCTGACTGAAGCCGCGGTAGACATCGTGGCTCGTGTAGACAAAACGGCCCGCCACGTCGAGGTACGCTTCAGCCTTACGGGCTGGCTGATCCTTGAATGCGACCGCTGCCTGCGCAGCTACTCGCAGCCCGTGCAGGCTGAGTTCCGCGTTGTCTATACCTATGAGCGGAACCTGCGTGAAACTCAAGATGAGGAAGTGATCTGGATCGACCGTAACACCCCTTTCCTCGACTTCATGCACGAGTTTTATGAGTTTATCGTGCTGCAGATGCCCTTGCGGCGCATTCCACCCGACTGCCCGACCGAGGCCTGTGCCGCCGTTCTCAACTACATTGCCAATGCTTCGACCGACGACGATGCCCCCGAACGGCCATCGACCGCAAGTCCCTGGCAGGCACTCGACGACTTGCGGGCGAAGTTCACAGACAATTAACCGGCTCCTTGGGCAATTCTACTGCATTGGACTTGGACAAATTTTTGCTCTAAAAAATATTCGAAACAAAAACAGGCAGATTGGCTAAAGTAAAGTTTACGCAATCGATACCGGAGCGCAGCTCTACCCTACGATATGGCACACCCCAAACGGAAAATCTCGAAAACACGCCGCGACAAGCGGCGCACGCACGACGCACTGACCACCAAGCCCTACACCCTCGACCCGAATACGGGCCAGGCCGTGCAGTACCACCGGGTCTGCCTCGACACCGGCTTTTACAAGGGTCGTCAGGTCATGAAGGGCCGTCTGGAAGACTTTGCCTAAGACACGGCTGCTGCTGACGTTTTTTAACGTATCTTGAGCCGCGGCAAAGGCTCGTAACTGAAAACCCATTTTCTGGAGGCACCCGTATGCGCATCGGACTCGACATCATGGGCGGTGATAACTACCCGCAGGCACCGGTAGCCGGAGCCGTGCGCTACGCTCAACAGACCGATTCCGAGGCCGTACTGGTGCTCATCGGCGATCTGGACCTCATCCACCGCGAGCTGCACCAGCACGGGGCCTCTGCCTCGGATTTTGTCCTCGTATCTGCTCCCGAACCCATCGGCATGGACGAGCATCCGTCCAAAGCTGTACTCTCCAAGCCGCAGTCCTCGATCAACGTGGGCTTGCGGATGCTGCGCGAGAAGCAGCTCGACGCTTTTGTAAGTGCAGGCCATACAGGGGCCATGCTGGCGGGGTCGGTGCTGATGCTTGGCTGCATCGGCTCGGTGCAGCGGCCTACGGTGGGTACCCTCGTGCCGGCCAACGGCAAGTTCTCGTTCCTTTGCGACGTAGGGGCCAATACCGACTGCAAGCCCGATCACCTGCTGCAGTTCGCCCAGCTTGGTTCCATGTTCATGCGCGAGGTCATGCAGGTGCAGCAGCCCCGCGTGGCCCTGCTCAATGTGGGCGAGGAGCGCAAAAAAGGCAACCAGCAAGCCCAGCAGGCCTATGACCTGCTCGAACAGCAGCCGGGCCTGCATTTTATCGGCAATGCCCAAGGCTGGGACCTGCTCCGCCACACGGCCGATGTCTACGTCGTCGATGGCTTCGTGGGCAACATCATCCTCAAGTACAGCGAATCGCTTTACGACTACCTGAAGCCACGCCTGCCCGACGACCCCGAAATCGAGAAATTCAACTTTGAACTGGTGGGCGGGCTGCCCTTCCTCGGTGTGGCGGGTAACGTCATCATCGGCCACGGCATCAGCGGCCCGAGGGCCTTTCATAATATGATCCAGCGGGCGGTAGACCTGTGCCGCTCGCAGCTGCTGCAGACCTTTGAACGGGCTTTTGCCCACTAAGCCTCGCCATGCCCCGCGCCCAGATTACCGCCCTAGGCCACTACCTGCCCGACTATGTGCTGACCAACCAGGAACTGGAGCAGCTCGTCGATACGAGCGATGCATGGATTCGCGAGCGTACGGGGGTCTGCGAGCGACGCATCCTCACAGGCGAGCGCGGCTCTTCCTACATGGGCGTGCGGGCCGTTCAGGAACTGCTGGCCAAAAAAGGCCTCGATGCCTCCGAAATCGAGCTGCTGATCTGCTGCACCGTAACGCCCGACATGGTCTTTCCGGCTACGGCCAACATCATCACCGACGAGCTGGGAGCCAGTCGCGCCTGGGGCTTCGACCTGGGGGCCGCCTGCAGCGGCTTCCTTTACGGCGTGTGCGTGGCCTCGCAGTTCATCGAAACAGGACGCTACAGCAAAATCGTAGTCGTGGGGGTGGACAAAATGTCGAGCATCATCGACTACCAGGACCGCAACACCTGCATCATTTTTGGCGACGGGGCCGGTGCCGTTCTGCTGGAACCCGATACCGCCAACACCGGCTACGGCATTCAGGACTTTGTCCTCTACAGCGACGGCAGCGGCATGAAGCACCTGCACATGAAATCGGGCGGCAGCCGCCGACCGCCTAGCCTCGACACCGTGCGCAACCGCGAGCACTACGTCTATCAGGAGGGACAGGCCGTCTTCAAGCGGGCCGTGGTGGGCATGGCCGAAGCCGCCGCCGAAATCATGGAACGCAACGGCCTGACCGGTGCCGATGTCCACTGGCTGGTACCTCACCAAGCCAACCTGCGCATCATCGATGCTACTGCTCAGCGCATGGGCCTGACCCCGGACAAGGTCATGGTCAACATCGACCGCTACGGTAACACCACTTCGGGCACGCTGCCCCTCTGCCTCTCGGACTGGGAAGACCGCCTGCGCCCGGGCGACCGCATCGTTCTGGCCAGCTTCGGGGGCGGCTTCACTTGGGGTGCGGTCTACTTGACCTGGGCTTATGGCAAGTGAATACCGACTTGTTCTCCAAAGATAAAATTGTAGATTGGCCGCATGAAAATATTGCTAAGCTTTCTGGTCTGGGCTTTGATGGCCCTTGCAGCCTACGGTCAGGCTCCTGTCCGTTACGAGTACATGCAGATTTCCGCCATCGAATCGGTGGTGCCCGGCGGTCTGGGCCGCTCGCGCCTGATCTCTACCTCGAAAGAAGGCCAAATGATGGAGAAGGAACTGCTCAACTTCTTCAGTCTGGTGGGTATCAACTTCGGTAACGTGCAGAATAACGACCGCGTCATCGCCACCCGCCTCAACGAACTGTCCGAGGAAGGCTGGGAGCTTTTCACCGTCAACAGCGGGGTTTATGGCCCCGGTGACAAGACGGGCATTTTCATCACGCGCTACGTCTTCCGCCGACCGGCGAAATAAACCCGCAGCCGCAACCAATCGAATTTCGTAGAGGCCGAGGTGAGTTGGCCCTTGGCCTTTTTGGTCGGAAAAGGGCGAGCAATGATACAGCAGCCAACGCCTGCCGCAGCTCCGACCGGCCCCTAGAGCACAGGCAGGGGGCCGAACTTGTCGAGCCACCGCTGGCGGGCCGCGTAGAAGACCTCCATCACCTTGACCCGAACCGAGTTGAGGACAAAAACTTGATTGCTGCGGTCGGGAAACGTGCGGTTCGAAAGCAGGACATAAACCAGCTCGTGTGCCGGATCGACCCAGACGGCCGTACCCGTAAAGCCGAGGTGGCCATAGGTCTGGGGCGAGGCAGCAGCTGCCGTGGGCTGGGGTAGTCCGGGGCGGGTTTCGGCCTTGTCCCAGCCAAGACCGCGCCGGCTCAGGTCGCTGGCTTTCTGGGTGAAACGGGCGATGGTTTCGGGTTTGAGGAACTGCCGCCCGCCATAGCGTCCGCCGTTGCGGAGCATGAAGAGCAGTTTGGCCAGGTCGCCGGCACTGGCAAACAGCCCCGCATGCCCCGAGTAGCCCCCCAGCAGGGCCGCCGCCTCGTCGTTGACATAGCCCTGCACCCGTCCGAACCGGAAATGGTTGTCGATTTCGGAGGGTACAACCTCGATGCCTTTTTGTGCGGGCAGAAAACACGTGTAGTTCATGCCCAAGGGTTCATAAAATTGCTCTACGAGGTAACCTTCCAGCCGGCGGCCTGTAACTTTCTCGATCAGGCGGGCCAGAATGATGAGGTTGATGTCGCTGTAGACGTATTCGATCTTGGTTTTGGGTTCGAGTTTGACAATCTGCCGCCAGATTTCCTCGGGGTAGCGTTCGTGCAGGAACAGGTCGGGAGCCAGCGGGATATTGAAGTATTCGCCCTTGACTTTGGCGTAGATTTCGGGGTCGTGTTTTTTGCGCTTTAAAGTTTTGAGGTAGAAGGGGATGTGGGCTGGGTAGCCCGAGCGGTGCTCCAGCAGCATGCGCACCGTAACGGCGGCTCCTTTCTCGAGGTCGGGCAAGTACTTGGTGATGGGGGCCTCGAGGTTGAGGCTGTCGTTCTCGAAGAGGCGCATGAGAGCCAGCGTGGTGGCGCAGACCTTGGTTACCGAGGCCAGGTCGTAGATCGTGCGCAGGGGGTCGACGGGCTTGCCGCCCTCGTATTCGGTGCTGCCATAGCCTTTGGCAAAAACTACATGCTGGCCCCGCAGGGCCACGACGGCGCAGCCGGGCATGGCCCGCACCTGGCGGTAATACTGGGCGATGGTGTCGATGCGTCCATAGGCTGTGCTGTCAAGCTCGCCCTCATGGGGCGGGCCAAAGGACAGGCGGTCGGCCCGGAAATCGTAAGGGGCGGCTTTTTCGTAACGTGTTGCCACGCTGACCGGCAGGCGGCCCCGGGGTTCGAGGGCACCGTAGATGATTTCGGCGGCGGCCTCCTGCGTTTCGAGCCGCTCTTCGTAGGCGACGACCGTAGCCATTTCGCCGCCCAGATACTCCAGCGCATAAGGATTGCCGAAGTGCACGAGCACCGTCGGCAGGCGGGCGATGGCTGTTTCCTGCAGCAGCTTGACTACGTTGCTGCTCAGGCCATAGCCTCGGCTGCGCTTCTGGTTGAGGTTCATGGTCGAAACGACAACGGTCGTGTACTTGTTTTTCCAGGTTTCGACCTGCTCGCGGATCCAGTTTTCATCGGCCTCGGGAGGCAAGTGCTGGTAATCGACGGGGCCGTAGCGGCTCAGGTAGTCGTAAAAAGGAGCCGCCCTGGCGTAACCGGTCTGCACATAGAGCACGCGCCGCGCCGCTGCGCACGACAGGGGCAGCAGCTGACCCTCGTTGCGGCAGACGGTCAGGGCGGCGCGGTAGATGCGCCGGCGCAGGGCAAAGACTTCGGGCCGGTACAGCTCGGCCTGTACGCGGGCGGGGTCGGGCACCGGGAAGGGCAGCACCAGCTGGGCTTTCCAGCGCAGAACCCGCAACACCCGATCGTTGAGCTGGGCCTCGGTCAGCCGTCCGGCATCGAGGGCCGCCTTGATGGCTTTGATCGCGCGGGGCACGTTGTCGACGTAGAGCAGCAGGTCGTTGCCGGCCAGCAGGGCCTGCACTTCGATCTCGCCGCCTTCCAGGTGCTTGCGGGCACCTTCCATGTTGAGGGCATCGGTAAAAATAAGTCCCTGAAAACCAATCGAATCGCGCAGGACTCGTTGCACAATCCGCGGCGATAGCGTGGCGGGTCGCCGCGGGGTCGGGTCCAGGGCCGGCACCTGCAGGTGGGCTACCATCATCGAGGCCACTCCCGCCCGACTCAGTTCCACAAAGGGATAGAGTTCGAGGTCGTCGAGGCGTGTCCGGTTCTGGCGCATGACCGGCAGGTCGAAGTGCGAGTCGGTATCGGTATCGCCGTGGCCGGGAAAGTGTTTGGCGCAGGCCATGATGCCCCCATCCTGCAGCCCTCGCATCAGGGCCAGCCCTCGGCGCGTTACGGCCTCGCGTTCCTCGCCGAACGACCGGAAGTTGATCACAGGGTTGCTCGCGTTGTTGTTGATGTCGACCACGGGGCCGAAATTGACGTGCGTGCCCACCGCACGGCACTGGCGGGCCATCTCGCGGCCCAGCTCGTAGAGCAGGCTTTCGTCTTCGACAGCTCCCAGCGTCATGGCGCGGGGCAGTTCGGGCACGCTGTCCAGGCGCATGGCCAGCCCCCACTCGGCATCGGCGGAAATGAGCAGGGGGATGCGGCTCAGCCGCTGGTAGCGGTTGGTCAGGGCGGCTTGCCGGCCGGGGCTGCCCTGCATGAAGATCAGCCCCCCAATCTGATGCTCGCGGATCAGGCGTTCGACCTGCGCGTCGTTGAGGCTGCCGTATTTGGTCGTGGCCGAGTAGGCAGGCACCATGATGAGCTGGGCAATCTTTTCCTCGGTGCTCAGGCTGCGGAGCACGGTCTGTGCCCAGCGGTCGGCGGCGCGTCCGGGTGGGGCCAAGGGCTGGGCTGTTACCTGCTTCCCTAAAAACAGTCCTAAAAGAATCGCAAGTCGAAGCACGGGTCAAAAATAGGCAGGCTTCGCGCTCGGGTGGTTGGCCGATGCCCGCGCATCCTCGATCGGGATGTTTGGTCCTGCTTCTGATCCTTCAAATTGCCTGAAGTGGGCCTTTAAACTTTTTGTTTTTTCATATATTTATTCAACATGGATGATATATACCCTGATAAAAAACCAAGCGTACAGCTAAGGCATCCAAATGGGCGGCTCGAGTCTGTTTGAGCAAAGCCAGGCCGATTGCTGGCATGATGGGCTGCTGCTTGCGCCTGTGCAATTTACCGCCTCCGATTCCCAGCCGGCGCAGAGCTCCAGAAACAAAATACGGCGTTCTGTTGGGTTTCATTCCGCCGTATTTTGCCGTTCTATGCCCTTTCCCCGTCTTTACCTCAAACCCGGGCGCGACCGCTCGGTACGCCAGCGGCATCCCTGGCTCTTCAGCGGTGGCGTGGCCCGCTGCGAGACCGACCAGCCGGGTGCCGTGGTGGCCATCCATGCCCATACGGGGGAGCCCCTTGCCTGGGGCCATCTTGAACCCGGGGCTACGCTGCGCTGCCGCCTCTTCGACTTCGGGCCTGAGCCGCCTGCCTGCGATGCTGCCTACTGGCAGACCCGCTTCGCGGCTGCCGCCCGCTGGCGCAGCATCTGCATCGACTGCACCCGCACCAATGCCTACCGCCTGATCAACGCCGAGGGCGATGCCCTGCCCGGGCTGGTGGTTGACGTCTACGGCCCGCTGGCGGTGGTGCAGCTGCGCACGGCGGGCATGCAGGTCCTGGCCCCTCTGCTTGTAGACTGGCTGCTTGGTCAGGGCTTCGCCCACCTCTACCGCAAGGACGACACCGACGGGAGCAGCTGCTGGCTGGCAGGTGGCCTCGAGGAGGCGGTTTGCCGTGAGGACGACTTTACCTTGTTCGTGCGTGCGGAAAGCGGACAGAAAACCGGCTATTACCTCGATCAGCGGGAGAATCGGCGATCTTTGGCCCCTTGGCTGCGGGGGCGTCGGGTGCTCAATGCCTTTAGCTACACGGGGGGCTTTGCCTTGCACGCCCTGCGGGCCGGTGCGGCGGAGGTGGTATCGGTCGATGCGTCGGCGGCCTTGGGGCCCCTGGTCGAACGGCAGCTGGCAGCCAATTTCGCCGGCCCCCAGCCTCACCGCTTCGAGGTGGCCGACTGCTTCGACTACCTGCGCAACTGTCCGGCAGGTGCCTTCGATGCGATCATTCTCGATCCGCCCGCCTTTACGAAGCACATTTCAACGGTCGAACGGGCGGCCCGCGGCTACAAAGACTTGAACCTGCGGGCTTTGAAACTACTGCCCGCGGGCGGCCTGCTGGCGACGTTTTCGTGCTCGCAGCATGTGGGCTCGGTGTTGTTTCGCCAGATTTTGTTTGCTGCCGCCGCCGATGCAGGCCGACAGGTCCGTTTGGTGGGTGCCTTCGGACATGGCCCCGACCACCCCGTCGACATTTTTCACCCCGAAGGTGAATACCTCAAGGGCTGGCTGCTGCAGGTCATGGAGTAAAACCACGCCTGCAACTCGGGCTGCAGGCCGAATCGATTGGATTAAATCGAAAAAAATTAATTACTATAAAGCAAGTTTTTTATCTTATTTTTGAATGATTTTTTTAAAATTTTAAAAAAACAAATCAAATGCTTGCTTTTGGGTTAAACCTTTGTTATATTTGAATTGGAAAACCATAAAGTTAAAAGTTAGTGGTATGAAAAAATTGTTACTTAACCTGTCTGTTCTGGTAATCGGAGCCTGGCTGGCAGCCCTCACCGCTTTGGCGCAGGTCGCCCCCTGCGGCGATGGCACAGCCCGTCCCGAATGCGCAGGCAACCAGCCCAGCAAAGGCGATGCTGCCCAGACCATGGGCGGCTGCCCAGCTTTAACC
>CALDDN010000025.1 GCA_937936615.1 uncultured Bacteroidia bacterium
CCTTGACCGAGTCAAGGGCCTTTACCGCCCATGGATGCGATTGCATTCGGGATTAGAACTTAGCGAGCTTACGGCTGATGACCTGTCCGGCCGCATCGATGCGCAGGACGTAGCTGCCGGCCGGTAAATCGGCCGTGGCAAAACGCCCGCGGTAAAATCCGCTGCCGGCCTGCGGGTTGTCGAGCCAGGTACGCACGAGGCGACCCTGCGCATCGAAGAGCTGGATGCGCAAGGTTCCGCCGCGGTTGAGGGCCACATTGAGGGCCAGCTCGTCGGCCAGCGGGTTGGGGCCATAACTCAGCAGCAGGGCGGCTTCGTCGGCAGCGGCCTTGCGCCCCGTAATGATTGGCGGATCGAGGGGGGCCGGCGTATCCTGACGGGTTTTGGGCGTGCTGGGCGCAGCTGCCTGCGTCAGGCGTTGCGAGCGGGCCCGCGATTGCCACGATGCCGCTACCGCCTGTTCGTTGGTCAGCTCGAGGATGCTGGGCACAAAAATCCAGTCGGCCTGCACGCGCTCGCCGTTGCCGTCGTCCTTCAGGTCGAGAATCAGGTAGCCGTGCTGCAGCAGGTTGGTGTACTTCATGTGCGGGTTGAAGTTGATGCCCAACCCGGGTATGGGATTGTTGATCAGGAAATTGAACTGCTGGGCGAGGGGCGCGGGCAGGTTTTCGTCGAAATTGGCCGATGTGATGCTGGGGGTGGCAAACTCGACGGCTACGGAACCGGCTCCCGTCTCGGGATCGTAGCTTCCGGGCCGCAGCACTTCGGTAACCACGTCGAATCCGAAGGCGCAGTGGAAATCGCCCGACAGAAAGACGACGTTATCGATGTTCTGCGAGCGGATGAAGTTCATGACCCGTCGACGTTCGGCGGGGTAGCCGTCCCAGATGTCCAGGAAAATATTTTCGACCGAGTCGGGGTTGGCGGGGTTGGCAAAACCCACGTTCAGTTCCGAAAAGATGACCTGATTGCCGATGAGCTTCCAGCGGGCCTGCGACTGGGCCAGCGCATCGAGGAACCACTGCTCCTGCGTGCGTCCGAGCAAGGCCCGTTCGGGGCCATCGGCCTCGAATTCGGCGGCGCGGATGTCAGTGGGTTGTTCGGTACGGCCTTCGATGCGCGTATCGAGCATGATCAGGTCGGCCAGCCGGCCAAAGCTGAAGCGGCGGTAAATCTGCCGCTGGGCGTTGTCGCGGATCGGAATCCATTCGAAGTAGGCCTGTTTCGAGTTCTGGAGCCGCTCATTCCAGGGGCCTTCGGTATCGGGCTGGTGATTCTGGGCACCTCCCATCCACGAATCGTTGGCCGACTCGTGGTCGTCCCAGATGTTGATGAAGACCTGCTGCTGATGCGCCCGCATCAGGCTCGTATCGAGGCGGTAGAGCGAATAGCGCGTGCGGTAGTCCTCCAGGCTGATGACCTCTTTTTTCGGTTCGTGGGGTCGGTCTACCTGATTGCTGCCGTAGCGGCCCGGCTCGTACTCGTAGATGTAGTCGCCCAGGTGGATGACGGCATCCAGATCGTTGCGCTCGGCGATGCGCGAGAAGGCGTTGTAGTAGCCCGCCTCGTAGTTGTTGCACGAGACGACGGCAAAGCGCAGGTGGTCGGGGTCGGTGGTGGGCAGCGTGCGGGTGCGGCCTGTCAGCGAGGCGGCTCCCAGGGCTTCAAATCCGTAGTAGTAGACGCGGCCCGCTTCCAGCCCGTCCACGTCCACCTTCACGGTGTAGTCGCGGTTTGCGGAAGTCTCTACCTGACCCGAGCGCACGACGTTGGCCAGCCGCGGGTCGGTTGCCACTTTCCAGCGAACCTGCACCGGCCCTTCGGTTTCGGGCGTTACGCGCGTCCAGATGATTACACGGTCGGTCAGCGGGTCGCCCGAAGCGACACCGTGGTAAAAAGGACGCAGCCGCGGGTCGAAGACCAGGTCCTGCGTTTTGCCTGCCCGCACCGAGCGCAGCTCGACCGAGCCGCTGGGCTGATCGGTGGGTACCAGCTGGCCTTGCACCGCACCGATGCACAGGCTCAATAATACGGTTGCTAGAACAACGCGTTTCATGTGTTTTTTGGGGTAGATCAACTTTGAACCCCCAAATAGGCACTCCTTCTTTAATACAATGTGAAAAAAGTTTGATTATACCAGCAGCATCCCATTTATTTACTTTCAGTCCCAGGCATCCAGATCACGCAGGATGCGCCAGCCTTTGGGCAGCAGGTTGTTGCTGCGTTGCCCCAGGTATTTGATCCAGCCCAAACCCAGCCCCGCGTACCGCACACGGTAAAAATCTTTTTTTTCTTTATTCAAATTCAAAAAGGAACCCTCGACCGGTTCTTTTTTCAGAAAAAGCAGAGCCTGCTCGCGTTCCAGTTCCAGAGACGGAAAGTGCTGCGGAAGACTCGCCGCCAAGGCCCAGGCGTGATCGGGCACAAAATCGCGGCCCTTGACCTGACCCAAGGCCAGGCCTGCCTGCACGACGCGCAGGGCCGACCCATACGCCTCGAGCCATCGGACGACCTCCCTCGGCTGCCAGTGCCAGCTTCCGGATTTTTCGATCAGCTGCCCGTCAGCCCCGCGGAATACCGCCAGTTCAGCCGGCGGTTTGCCTATCGCCGCAGCCGACCGCTGCGCCGAACGTAGTACTCGCCCTGTCGCTGCCTCCAGCACCTGTACTCCCGCCACAAACAGGCCCTCGCCCGCCACGCGGTGCGGGTAGGCGCGGTAGCAGGGGAAGCCCGCCGCCTCGGTCGCGACCCAGCCATAGGCTGCCAGCTCAGGTTGTGGAAGGGGGGCCAGCCCGCCGCCCGACCCGCGCACCAGCGCGGCAATCTGCGTTTCGTTTTCGGCTTCGGCCCAGGTGCAGGTCGAGTAGACCAGCACCCCGCCTGCCCGCACCAGCGGCAGGGCGGCTGCCAGAATGCGGCTCTGGCGGGCGGCGCAATGGGCAATCTGCTCGGGGCTGTAGTCGGCCACGCCCTGGGGCCGCCGCCGCCACAGCCCCTCGCCCGAGCAGGGCGCATCGACGAATACGGCATCGAAACAGCCGGCCAGCGGGGCAAAGTCCTGCGGGTCGTTGTGCGTAACAATAAGGTAAGGATTGCCCCAGCGGACGGCGGTTTCGCTCAGGCTGCCCACGCGGCCGCGGATGGCCTCGTTAGCCACCACGACCGAACCCGAAGGGGCGGCATCGAGCAGCAGCGTGGCCTTGCCCCCGGGCGCGGCGCACAGGTCGAGGATGAGCAGGGGATCTTCGCTCGTGGGCAGGTAGCGGGCCACGGCCATCGAGGCGGCTTCCTGCACGTACCAACCCCCCGCGTGAAAGGCCGGTTCGAGCGTGAAGACCGGCCGCTGGGCCAGCAGACGGGCTGTCGGGTGCCAGGGCACCGGGTCCGCGGGCCAGTGGGCGGGCAGGGGAGTGCTTTTGCTGCGGTTGGGACGCAGCGCAACGGCCGGTGGCTGGGCCAGCACCGCGAACAGGTCGTCGGCATCGGGCAGCAAGGCCCGCATCCGCTGCACGAAATCGGGCGGCAGCACGGGCTGCGTCAGGACTTGGGCTTGCCGCTCGAGTCCGGCGTGTGGGCCGCGTCGGAAAAGATGTTGGCCCCGATGATGGTCTGGCGCAGCTGGTTGAAGATGTCGCCCATGCCCCCGGGCGAGTTGGGTAGCATCACCGTGTTGGAATTCGAGTTCTCGGCCACTTCCTTCAGCGTGTCGAAGTACTGGGTCATGAGCACCATCATCATCACGTCGGCCGCCTTGGAGCCTTCGACGGCGTGGCGGAATTCCTCGACCGAGTCGCGCAGGCCGTCGATGATGGCTTTGCGCTGGTCGGCCACGCCCTTGCCCTGCAGGGCCTTGCTTTCGGCCTCGGCTTGGGCGGCTTTTACTTTGAGGATGCGGTCGGCTTCGCCTTTTTCGGCGGCGGCGATGCGCATGCGCGTGGCGGCGTTGATTTCGTTCATCGCCAGTTTGACTTTCGGATCGGGATCGATATCCGTAACCAGGGTCTTGATGATGTCGTAGCCGAAATCGTCCATCGTGCACTGCAGTTCGTCCTTGACGGCAACGGCGATCTCGTCTTTTTTGGAAAAAACATCGTCGAGTTTGAGGTAAGGCACGCGGGCGCGCACCGTGTCGAAAACAAAGGCCGTAACTTGCTCGCGGACGTTATTGAGGCGGTAGTAGGCTTCGTAGACCCGCTCAGGCATGACGCTGTACTGAACGGCTACCTTGAGTTTGACAAAAACATCGTCTGACGTTTTGGTTTCGACGTCGATTTCGAGCTGCTGCACCCGCATGTTGACCCGGGCCACCACCCGGTCCATGAACGGAATTTTGATGTTGAGGCCCGGATGGACGGTGCGATGGAATTTGCCAAAGCGTTCGATGATGCCCACCGACTGCTGGCGCACCACAAACAGGGTGGAGAGGAAAATGAGCAGGCCGACAAATCCGGCCGCGAGCAATTCGATCATACGCTGCAATTAACTTAATTAAAAACTGGAACAAAATGAAGCGGCAGTCGCATCGCCCGACGCAGCCCCAATTCGAAATCAATTTAGTCAAAAAATGATTCGGTCGTATCTGCTGGCCCGCTGGCGGAGCTTCGGGCATGCCATTCGGGGGGTCATCTGGGGCCTTCGTGGGCAGGCCCATCTGCGGATTCATGCCTTGGCCACGCTGGCGGTACTGGCACTGGCGGTGGGCTTTCGCGTCGAACGCTGGGAGGCCTGCGTGCTGGCTTTGTGCGTGGGGCAGGTCTGGGCGGCCGAGCTGCTCAACACGGCCATAGAAAAGCTCACCGATCTGGTCTCGCCCCAGCATCAGACGCGGGCCGGTCGGGTCAAGGATGTCGCTGCGGCGGCGGTGCTGGTCGTAGCGGGCGTTTCGGCCGGCGTGGCGGTGCTTGTTTTCTGGCCGTATGTCTTGGGGTGAGGCTGTCCGCCACATAAAATAAAAAAAGTTGGGGGACTCAAGCCTTCCGGCGAATCAACCCCAACCCTTGCTCTTGTGTTACAAAGTTCAGCCGGAATCGCCCGAGACGGAATTCCTGTCGGCTGAACCGGCGAAATTCAGGGTCAAACGGTCGATTTGGCGGAATGAATGGCTGTTGTAACGCTTGTTTCAGTCGCGCGTATCGATTTCAGCGGATTACCGTTACCGATCCGACGCGCACCTGCTGGCCTTGGCGACCGGCTTCCTGCAGCGTCAGCCGCCACACGTAGACGCCCTCGGGCACCGGCACACCGTCTTTGGTGCCGTCCCAGACTTCAGCCGGCGATTTCGACTCAAAAACCAGCACCCCCCACCGGTCGAAAATCAGCAGTTCGAACCAGTCCAGCCCCTGCAGGTTCAGAATCTCGAAGCGGTCGTTCACCCCGTCGCCATTGGGCGTGAAGGCATTGGGAATAAACAGAGCCATTGGTTCGACGACGATGGTATCGCGCCATTGACTGCGGCATTCGCCCACTGTAAACGCTTCGTATTCTACAATATAGGTGCCTGGGCGGCGGTACAGGTGAAAGGGATTGCGGGCATTGCCCGTCTGGCCGTCGCCGAAGTCCCAGCGGTGGCGCACGTCGGGCGGCGTCGTTTCGTTGGTGAACTGCACCCGCAGCGGAACAAGGCCGCGGCGCGGACTGCTCGTAAACCGCGCCGCGGGAACCGGATAGACCGACACCTCGCGGCTGACCTCCGCACTCGTGCAGCCCGCCAGCTCGAAGCGCAGGCGTACCTGCCGCTGCCCCGCGCCCGCCCAGCGTACCGCCCACCGCCCAGGCCGTACTTGCCGCACCGAAGCCGGCACCACATCCCAATCCCACACGTAGCGGCCCCCCTCGATGAAAGGCGTCAGCAGCTCGGCGATCACGTCCTCGCCCACGCAGGCCACGCTGTCGATCCGGAAATCGACCACCGGCACCACCACCCGCACTTCTGCCCGTTCGACCGCCGAGCTGCACGAGCCCGCCACCGCCTGCACCGATACGGGGTAGGTGCCAGCCGTCGGCCAACTCAGCGCGTGGGGGCCGGCCGTCGAATCGCCCGGCTCGGCCACCCCACCGCCAAAGTCCCAGCGGAAAACTTCGCCCCCTTCCGATTCGGCCCGCGCCGTTACCGGCACGCCCGGGCACGTAACCGGCGGCTCGACCCTCAGCCGCAGCGTTGGGCGTGGCCCCACCTCCAGCGAATCGACGTAAGGCAGCGACACACAGCCGCTGTCGCGAACCGTCAGGCTCAGCACAAAGCGGCCTGCCGCCGACCAGCGCAGGCGGTGGCCCGGCCCTGCGATCGGTTCAAAGGCCGAAGCCCCGCCCAGATCGCCCCAGTCGAATTCAGCAGCAGGTCCAGCCTGACCGCTGAACCGCTGGATGGCGGTTTCGTCGGGGCAGAGGCGGCGCGGTTCCAGGGTGAAACGGGCTTCGGGGCGGTTGCGCACGGTCGCCGACACGCTGGCTTCGACCGGTGGACAACCTGCCACGGATACCGTCAGGCCCGCCTGAAAAATCCCAGGCCCTTGCCACACCACCCGCAGCCCCGCCGAGTCGGGCAGCACCACGGCCCCCGTCGGTGCCTGCCAGCGCACATCGGCCCCTGCCGGAATCGCGGTTTCGTTGCGGATTTCTACCGTATCGCCCACGCAGGCGGGGTCGGGCATTACCCGCAGGTTCAGTTCGGGAGCCTCGTTGACGGCGACAGCCAGCCGTGCTTCGCTCGCACAGCCGGGCAGGTTTTCAATTTCCAGGTAAAGCGTATCGCGTCCTTTTTCCTCATAACGAACAGAACAGGACGCAAGGGTATCGAAGCCCGAAACCGTACCCAACGTACTGCGCCAGCGTAGGCGGGCATAGGGTTCGTACGTGCCCAGGGCGCGGTAGTCGAGGGTGCCTCCCACGCAGACCGAAGCAGGGCCGTCGATGCGAACGGCAGGGCGGTCGATGACGTGCAGGGTATCGGCCCGCCGTCCGGTACAGCGGCCGATACTGATTTCCAGCCGGATGGGGTAACGGCCCGGGCCAAGACCGTCAAACGTCAGCCCCGCTGGCGTCGAATCCTGCACATAGGCAGTCAGCCCGCCCCAAAACCAGCGCACCGTCGCGGCGGGCGAGGTGGCGTTGAGCATCCGCACCGAAGCCCTGCCGCCCACGCACAGGGTTTCGGGTTCCAGTGTAAAGCGGGCATCGGGAGCCTGCAGCAGCTCGCGGGCTGCCTCGGCGCGGTTGCTGATGCAGCCTTTACGTTCGACCGTCAGCCCGACCGTTGACCGGCCGGCCCGTCCAAATACCAGCCGATGCGGCCCTGCCCCCGTTCCCGGGTCGACCCACGCCCCACCGAAATCCCAGCGGTAAACCAACTCATCGAGCGGACTGCCCGTAAAACGAACCGTCAGGGTATCGTCGGAACAGAGGGGATCGGCGGGGCTTAAGGCCAGATCGGCTACCGGCCGCCGCACCACTTCGATATCCAGTTCTGCCGGTTGGGCGGGGCAGCGGTCGGTAAACGCATCCTCGATTTGCAGGCGCACGCGGCGGATGCCGTCGGTTTCGGCAGGCCAGCGCAGCCGGTGGGGGCCGGGGCCCGTGCCGGGCTGGGCCCTCGCCCCGCCAAAATCCCAGGTGTAGCGGGCCTGCGGGGCCGCCCGTCCCGTAAACCGGATTGTCAGTTCCTCGTCGGCGCAGAGGCGCAGGCGGTCGGCTTCGATGGCGGCTAGAGCCTGCGGCAGCACCGTTACGACGGCTTCAGCTGCTTCACCCGTACAGTTCGGCGTGCGGGGCACCACCCGCAGGCGGTAGGTGCCCGGCTGATTCCAGCGCAGGTCGTAGGCGGGCGGGGTTTCGCTCACAAAACCGACTTCGGCACCGTCGAACTCCCAGTTCAAATCCAGATCGGGCAGCAGATCGCCGGTGTAGGTCAGGCGCAGGCTTTCTCCCTGGCAGATTTCGGAGGGTTGAGCCAAAAGGCCGGCACGGGGCTGGGGATCGACGCGAATTTCCACTTCGGCCTCGCCCGGGGGACAGCCGCTGCCCGAATCGCTGACGCGCAGGCGCAGGCGGCGCACTCCTGGGCTGTTCCAGCGCAGCTCGAAGGGGCCGTTGGGGCCACCCAGGTTCCGGACTTCGGCACCGGCGAAGTCCCAGTCGAATTGGCGGTTGGGGGCATTGTCGAGGTCGCAACTCAGCACCACCGGCTGGCCCGTACAGATGCGCGGCTCGGAGAGGCTGAGGCTGACGGGCAGCCCGGGATCGACGACAATTTCGCGGGTCGTCGTTTCTCCCGGGCAGGTCGGCGCGTCGACGGTCAGGCGCAGGGTCTTGCGCCCAGGGGTCGTCCAGCGCAGCACGTGCGGTCCGGCCCCCTGGCCGCTGCCTTCGACGGTGGCCCCGCCGAAATCCCATCGAAAAACCGCATTGCCTTCCACCGGTCCCAGGTAGGTGAGGGTGATGGGGCTGCCCGCGCAGGCCCGTTCCGGTTCCACGCGGAAATCGGAGGGGTAGGTGCGCCGCACCTCCACGGTGCGTTCGACGGGCACGGCGGGGCAGGCTGTGCCCTCGCGCACGATCAGCCGGATGGTCTGGGTGCCCGGGCTGGTCCAGCGCAGGTCGTGGGGACCGCGGCCGGTGCCCGGGGTGGCCGTGGCCGTTCCAAAATCCCATTCGAACCCGGCGTTGGCCGTGGCCCGGCCCCGAAACGTTACGCGGACGGCCTGTCCGGTGCAGACGATAGCCGGTTCGACCGAAAAATCGGCTGTGGGCCGGTCGATGACGGTAAAGCGGCGGATTGTGGAGTCGGAGCGGCAGCCTTGATTGTCGACGACGAGGGCGACCTCGAGGGTGCCGGGGCGGGGTGCGGGGAAGAGGTGCGGCCCCGCGCCGGTACGGCGGCTCCCGTCGGGCAGGGTCCAGCGGTAGTCGGCACCGGCTTCGGCGGGGCCGATCAGTTCGAGGCGGGCTTCTTCGCCAAGGCAGACGGGGTCGGGGCTGACACGGAATTGTGTGCCCGGGATGTTGCGCACGATCAGAGTGGCCGTATCGCGGTCGATGCAGCTACCTTGGCGCGTTTCCACGATGACCCGGAAGCGGCCCGCCTGGGTGGGGCGCAGTTCGATGAGGCTTTGGGTAGCGGGCGGCGGGTTGAAGCCCGGCAGGTCGGACGTCCAGCGGTAGCTCAGGCGTGCGGCATCGATACCGGGGTTGGGGCTGGCCTGCAGCTGGAGGGCCTGTCCCAGGCAGAGGGTGCGTTCGGCGGGGCTGAGGCGTACAAGGTCGGGCGGGGTGTTGCAGGGGCCGTTGCAGTCGCCCGGGCTGGCATCGAGGTCGGGTCTGTTCTGCCAGGGGCCTCCGTCGGGTACACGCGACAGCTGGGCGCGGTTTTCGTTGCCCGGTTCGCCCATGGCCGTGCGGAAGTTGCCCGCGTAGCTCAGCACGCCCTGCTGGTGCAGCTGCCGGGCCGAGGGCAGGACGCGTTGTGTGCGCTGGCAGTTGCAGGCGGTCGAGGTGGTGGTGCCGAAATCGCGGTTGAGCTGTTCGTCGTTCCGGGTGATGATGCTGGCGTTGTCGTCGGTGGTGGCGTTTCCCCAGTAGACGCCATCGACGGGCTGCAGGTTGCGGTCGAGCAGACCCACCCAGCCGCGGTTGTTTTTCAGGAACCAGCGCAAATCGGCGCAAAAATCCCGGCCCAGGGCCATTCGGCTCAACTCGAGGTTGGGGGCACCCCGCTGCGTCAGCCCGCCGATGGTATAGAAGCCGCCCGGCGGCAGGCGCGTGCCCGCCGGAATCACCACCACGCCGTAGTTGATGTCCTGCGCCGTACCCTCGCCCAGTCCGCAGGTGAAGGGTACGAGGCCCGTATTGGCATAGAGTATCCAGCAGCCGATGTCCACGGTGTCGCAGGGGCTGCTGTTGTACAGCTCGACCCACTCCCGCGGGAAGTGGGGGCTGGACTGGCAGCGGCTGAACATGTGGTTGGTTTCCAGATCGCCGACGGGGGCAAACATCACCTCATTGATGACCACCTGCGCTTGCAGGGGTATTGCCAGCAAAAAGCAGGCACAGCCAAACCAGATCAGCAAGCGAAGGAAAGTAGAGAATTTTGCCATGGCCAGTCATCCCAACAGGAGGGCATTTGTACAAAGATACGCAGACGCAAGGCAGCTGGTCGGTCTTCAGCTCCCGTAGTGGTGGCGCAGAATCAGGATCAACTCGCGGTTGGGTACGGAGCAGGCTCCGCACGCTCGGGCCTTGTCGATCAGCTCATCGAAGAGGTCGTAATGGGGGCGGTGGGGTTTGTCCTGAAAGGCACCGCGCGGCAGTCCCAGTGCCGCGGCAAATTCGTGCAGTTCTTCGAGGCTGTCGGCCACGCAGTGGCAGCTGAGCCGCAAGCGGCCCTTGAACCAGAGTTGGCGGGGGGTGTCGATGTAGACCATGCGCAACCGATTCGCGGGTTGATCTGGCAGGCCGATACCCTTTGGTCAGGCCCATTTCGTTTTTGCTTGTCCAGGCTCTGCTCCGCCCATCCATTCAATCTCAATCTCGATTGGAAGCAAGCCTTGTCGCGTCTAGTCTGGCAGCAGTGCTTCCTTAAATTTTGTTCCTTTCTCGAAGGAGTGGTGCTGAGCCGAAGTCCTTTACTTAGTTTGGTGTTGGTTACTCTCTCTCCCTGTCGTTGTTCTTCCCTCGCTGGTTAGGAAAGTTTGATTTTATTTATAAACAATCTTTCAAGACTAAATTTTATTTTTTATTCAAAAAATTGTTAATCCAGTATCCTTTTACCCAATTAATAATTTTTTGAAATAATCAGGGTGCGGGTCGCCACGGCTGGTTACCGACCGGCTGGGGCGGGTTGGCTTCTTGAAGCAGCTGCCAGAGCCGGTCACGCAGGGATTCGAGGCCCTGCTGTGTCGCCGAGGAAAAAACGTGGGCCTGCAGCCCTGCCGCTGCCAGTTCAGCCTGCAATTGGGCCAGGCGGTCGGCATCGGCCAGGTCGCATTTGCTCAGGGCCAGCAGGTGGGGGGTCTGTTCCAGTTCGGGCGAGTAGTTGCGCAGTTCCTGACGCAGGATGCGGTACTGGCCTACCACGTCGGGCGCATCGACGGGCACGAGGAAGAGCAGCACGGCGTTGCGTTCGATGTGCCGCAGGAACTGCACCCCCAGCCCCCGGCCCTCGCTCGCTCCTTCGATGATGCCCGGGATGTCGGCCAGCACAAACGAGCGGTAGTCGCGTGTCCGGACGATGCCCAGATTGGGGGTCAGCGTCGTGAAGGGGTAGTCGGCGATCTCGGGTTTGGCATCGGTGAGCACGGCCAGCAGGGTGCTTTTGCCTGCATTGGGAAAGCCCACGAGGCCCACGTCGGCCAGCAGCTTGAGTTCGAGGATGACGGTGCGTTCCTGACCCTCGGTGCCGGGCTGGGCGTATTCGGGGGCCTGGTTGGTGGCACTGCGGAAATGCCAGTTGCCCAGCCCGCCCCGTCCGCCGCGCAGGATGCAGACCTGCTGGCCGTCGGTTTCGATTTCGGCAAGCAGCTCGTCGGTATCGGCATCGCGGGCCACGGTGCCCAGCGGCACCTCGAGGATGATGTCCTCGCCGCGGCGGCCATTCTTGCGGGCACCCTTGCCCGGCTCGCCACTGGGGGCGTGGATGAACTTGCGGTATTTGAGGTCGAGCAGCGTCCAGTACTGGGCGTTGCCCCGCAGCAGGATGCTGCCGCCGTCGCCGCCATCGCCACCGTCCGGCCCCCCCAGGGGCACGAACTTCTCGCGGCGAAACGACACACAGCCCGCACCGCCGCGCCCGCTGCGCAGGTAGAGTTTGACGTAGTCGACAAAATGGTGCTTGGGCATGGGTGCAAAGCTAGGATTTGCGGCCGTTCGGGCCGCCCGAATGTCCGTTCGGAAGCTGATTTTTGCTGTTCAGCCGGCCCATGGCTGGAGGCGGCGATATCGGCTGCATCTTTACGTTACCAGAGCAAGGGTTGGGGTTGATTCGCCGGAAGGCTTGAGTCCCCCAACTTTTTTATTTATACGGCTGCGGCTTGATCCGGCTTGGGTACCGGCTGCCAAGGAGCCGTCGTCCGGTTTGCGGAATCCAACCGAGGAGGATTTTTTCCGGTGTGCTTCCGATTTTCTTTCTGCTCCCGCGCCGGCCCAAGAGAAAGATTTCCTGGATTAGTTTCAGCATGAAAGGTCGTAAAAAAACACCTGAAAAAACTGTCCTGAAACGGCTGTGGCCGATCGATCGGATTTCCGAAACAGGCAGCTGGCAGCGAAACGCTGCGATTCAGTCGCCGCAGTTGATGCGTTCGGCTACCTCGTAGGGGGTCAGGTTCTGGTTTTCGTAATAGATGCGCTTGGCGGCATCGGCCAGCAAACCCAGCTGCAGGGCGGCCCAGCAACCGACGCCCGCTACCGCGGCCACCGCCCACCAGGGCGAGCGCAGTCCCTCGGGCAGGGGGAGCACCAGTCCGATGAAGGCCAGCCCCAAGGCGACCAGTGCCAGTCCTCCGAAACGCAGGGCGTGGTCGCCAAAGTGGTACATTGGTTTCTGGAAGTAGCCTTCGGTGTAGCGCAGCAGATACAGGTCGTAGAGGACTTTGAAAACGCGGTTGAGTCCGTATTTGCTGGTGCCGTACCGGCGGGCACGGTGGCCGACGGGTATTTCGGCGATGCGGGCACCCTGCCGGTGGACGAAGATGGGCAGAAAGCGGTGCATTTCGCCGTAGAGCCGGATGGGCTTGAGGAATTCGGCGCGGTAGGCTTTGAGGGCACAGCCGTAGTCGTGCAGGGGCACGCCACTCAGGCGGGAGACCAGCCGGTTGGCCAGTCGCGAAGGGAGGTTGCGTCGCAGGGCGTGATCCTGCCGCTCGCGCCGCCAGCCACTTACCAGGTCGTAGCCCTCGTCCAGTTTGGCTATCAGGCGTCCGATGTCGGCGGGGTCGTTCTGCAGGTCGGAATCGATGGTCAGGATGATGGCTCCGGCGGCCTGATCGATTCCTGCCCGCAGGGCAGCCGTCTGGCCCGAATTGCGGCGCAGCAACAGCACTTTGAGCCGTGGATCGCGGGCGGCAAGCTGACGCAGCACCTGCTGCGAGCCGTCGCGGCTGCCGTCGTCGACAAAAACCAGCTCGTAGGGTCGACCGAGGGCCTCGAGGGCAGCGGTCAACTCGCCGTGCAGGGTGGCCAGGTTGCCGGCTTCGTTGTAGATGGGGGCAACAACGCTCAGATCGGGGCGGGGCTTCATCGCAGCAAGTTAAACGCTGGCAGCCGTGGCTACAACGGCCTGGTTTTTCGCAGGGCGATTTCCGATTTTTGCACCGCCGGCCTTCGCGAGCTGTTCCAACCTGTGCACTCAGACCAACCTGCTTTTTTAGTTACTGGAGCCGCGGGCTTTGTGGGTGCGGGGGTGGCTCGTCGGCTGCTTGAGCTGGGCCATTGCGTTGTGGGCCTCGACAACCTCAACGATTACTACGATATCCGGCTTAAAGAATACCGCCTGTCCTTCCTGCTGGCCCATCCTCGATTCGTATTCTACCGCCACGACCTGCGCCAGCCTGCGAGCCTCGAGGAAGCCTTCGCGGCCCAGCCTATCGCTGCGGTCATCAACCTGGCGGCTCAGGCCGGCGTACGCTACAGCCTGCTGCACCCGCAGCTCTACTACGAAACGAACGTGATGGGCGTGCTGCACCTGCTCGAAGCCATGCGCCGCCATGGCGTATCGAAGTTTGTGCTGGCCTCCACCTCCTCGCTCTACAGTCAGGGAGTGGGGCCTTACCGCGAGGATCAGCCTGTGCACCAGCCGCGCTCACCCTACGCCGCCTCCAAACGGGCCGCCGAACTGCTGGCCTACACTTACCACTACCACTACGGCATCGATGTGAGTGTACTGCGCTATTTCACGGTCTACGGGCCGGCAGGTCGCCCCGACATGTCGATTCTGCGCTTCATTCACTGGCTGGCCACCGATCAGCCGCTGCACATCTACGGCGACGGCCGTCAGGCCCGCGATTTTACTTTTATCGATGATATTGTCGAGGGTACCATTCTGGCCCTGCGGCCCCTCGGCTACGAGATCGTCAACCTGGGCGGGGGCGAAGTGATCTCCCTGCAGCTGCTCATCGACGAGCTGGCCCAGCGTCTGGGTGCCCGGCCCCGATTGATTCACCATGAGGCTCAGGCCTCGGACCTGGAACGCACGTGGGCCGACACCACGCTGGCCCGCGAGCTGCTGGGCTGGCAGCCGGCCATCGATTTTCAGGTAGGTCTTGACCGGACTATAGACTGGTACCGAGCCAATCGGGACTGGGTCGGCAACCTGCATTTCCATGCCGACTGAGGGGGGCGCATGCGCGACTTCCTGACGAGAGTCAGGGGTGTTACGGGGCAAATAGAAAAGGTGATCGAAAAATTTTGGGTTCGGTTTCGGCGGCCTGAAATAAATGCCCCCGAGTTGGGCCGCCTTCAATGAAACTGCACGGGCAGGGATACGACCAGCTCGGTTCCTTCGCCCAGGCGGCTGAAGAGCTGCACCTGGCCGCCCGCCCGCTCGACGATCTGGCGGACGATGGCCAGCCCCAAACCGCTGCCTTCGGTGCCGCGGCTGGTACTCAGCCGCACGTAGGGCCGGAAGGCCAGCCGCTGCTGGTTCGGGTCGAGGCCCGGCCCCGTGTCTCTGATCCGAATTTCAAGCTGGTTGTGTTCCACAAGCTGGGCTTCGATCGTTACTTCACCCGCTTTTATGTATTTGATGGCATTGCCTACGAGGTTGTGCAGCACCCGCCGCAGGGCGGCGGCGTCGGTTTGAATGATGTTGTTTTGCAGCAGGCTGCAGCACTGGGCGCGGAGGTCGACCCGCTTGGCTTGAGCCTGTGGCAGGAAGTAGTCGCGCACTTCGTTGAGCAGCTGGCAGACCTGCACGCTGCGTCGGATGGTTGTGCGCCGTCCGACCGGTCGGGCGGCCAGTTCCAGTCCGTCGGCCAGGTCGGCCACGTACGACACCGAGGCCCGCAGGGCCGAAGTCCAGTCGCTGCCGACCGTCTGGGTCTGCGGGGCCAGGTACGAGAGTCCGACCAGACTTTGCAAGCCCCCGCGCAGGTCGTGAGCGATTTGCTCGATTTCGGGGTTGGAGGTGGCCCAGCCGAATTCCTGGCAGAGGCGAACGGTTAGGCAGCTGCTGCACTGGGGATTGAATTGTGGCCAGGCCGTCAGCCGCAGGGACAGCTCCAGGCTGGTCAGCCGCAGGCGCACCACACAATCGGCCAGTTCTTCAGGTGGATGCTGGCGGAAGCTGGCGATGAAAGTCTGCAAGCGTTCGGCATCGGCAGGGCCTAAACAGGCCCAGCGAAGTTCCGGTGTCAGGCTCGACCAGCGACGCAGTAGCAAGGACTGGCAGCGATCGGCTACGGGCTGCATTGCCTGCATTTCCAGCGTTTCGGGGTGGACGTGCAGAATCAGCGGGCGGTCTGTGTCGGCTCGGTTTGCAGGCGGGGACTCTGCTCGCGGAGCAGGCTCAGGAGTGGCTAGCCTCATGGGCAACTTGCTTTTTTCGTGTTTTGGATGAGTGGTCGGGTGGATTCCACGAACACACGAAATTCTAACCGACAAACGGTCCGATTTGTATCCCGATTTTTTTATCCGTCATTTAATTTCAGATTATGCTTTAGGTATTAATACCGAATTTATTAATTATTGATTAATTTTCACATGTTTGATTTCGGTTACATCTGCAACATTTGATTCAAGCCGGCGTATTGCTTTTGACTTCAGGTATAGCTAATTGGTTTGGTTTGTGCCTGTACGGTAGTCTGTAAGGTTTTTGGGGAGTGATCACCTCGTCCATGCTGGGGCTGGTGGATTAGGAAGTCGGATGTGGCCTGTCGCTTTGCTCTTGCTCCAACAGAGCATCTGCTTTGTTAATATGTAATTTTTTTATTCAATTTTTTAATAAAAAAATATCAGCTAAATGAAGCTGAGGACTCGCTTTGCCGGGATGGCTTAAGACCTAGTCATTTGAATTTGGTATATTTAGGCACCGATCGTTGCCTCATGACCGGTCCGCTGCCCTCGATCCTGGAGCCGCTGACGCTGCTTTCTGCCTATGCCCAAGGTGTTTTTCCCATGAGCCCCAGCCGGTGGAGCCAGTGGGTGGACTGGTACCGGCCCGAGCGGCGGGGCGTGCTGCCCATCGCAGACTTTCACATCGGCCGCAACCTGCGGCGCTTGCTGCGCAAGCTGCCCTACGAGATACGCATCGATGGCGATTTTGAGGGTACGATGCGGGCCTGTGCCGAGCGGCCTCAGACCTGGATCTCGGATGTGCTGATCCGGGCTTACAGCGAACTGCACCGCCTGGGTTATGCACACTCGGTCGAAGTGGTGGAAAATGGCGTGGCCACCGGTGGCCTCTACGGCGTGGCCTTAGGGGGCGCATTTTTTGGGGAGTCGATGTACCAGCGCAAGCCCGACCGGGCCAAAATCGCCCTTGCTGCCTGTGCCTTTCGCCTGCACGAACGGGGCTTCGTGCTCTGGGATACGCAGTACTACACCGACCACCTGGGTACCTTTGGGGCGCAGGAAATCGAGCGGGCCGAATACGAACGCCGGCTGGCTCAGGCTCTGCAGGTGCAGACCTGGTTTGGCGATGCACCGCCCGTGCCCCTGTTCTGAGCATAAAGCGATTTCGCACGAAATTTGCAACTAAGCTTGTTTAATAAAAAAATTACCGACCGCGTGCGCCTCAACCCTACTGCCTGCCTTGCTCGCAGCGGCCGGCCCCTTGGGGGGCTGCTGCTGGTTCTATGCGCCTGGCTGTGGGCCGGTTCTCTGGCCGCGCAGGATATCCAGCTGACGCTCAGCAAGTCGGTCTACCTCAATGAAACAGCCATGCGCCCGCTGGTCAATCCGGGGGTCGAGTTCGTCAACATCAATACGCTGGTTCATTACAGCAACAAAAAGCTCAGGCGGCGCATCGAGCGGCTCGAGTCGCGTCGCATCAAGGACTACCACCTGCTCGACTCGCTCTACACGCAGTACGTCTCCAGATTCGGCAGCAGCAATTTTCGCGCAGGCGAAGACCTGGACATGCTCTGGAAGCTGGGTCAGATCAAGGAGATTTTGAACGACACGGCCAACGCCCTGTTTTTTTATTCCATAGCCTTAAAAAACCAATCGAAGTATTTCAAACAGGTCAAACTGCACTACGACGCCCTGCGGGCCAACACGACCAACAACTACGTCGAACTGGACTACTACTACCGTCTGGTGGCCGCGCGGCTGCGCACCGATACGCTCGCTCCGCCCAAGGGCGTGCTCCTCAACATGGGCCGCGCCATCAACACCAAGTTTCCCGAATACGCGCCCTTCATGCACCCCTCCAACCGCGTGCTCATCTTCACCTCGCGGCGTAACCCCCAGACCCCCGTTACCCCCACCGACTACAACCAGAACGAAGACCTCTACGTCATCGAAAAAGACCCCTACTCCGGTGAATGGGGCGAAGCCGTGCGTCTGCCCGCCGAAATCAGCTCACAGTACAACGAAGGCTCGGCCTGCCTCAACAAAGACGGTACGGTACTCTACTTCGTGCGCTGCAATGCCCCCGACGGCTTCGGTCTCTGCGACCTCTACAGTGCGGAGGTCTACCTCGATGCCAGCACCGGCAAGATCAACGCCCGCAACATCCGCAACCTGGGGCCCAACGTCAACTCGCGGGCCTGGGACTCGCACCCCAGCATCACCGAGGACGAGCAGACCCTCTATTTCGCTTCGAACCGCACGGGAGGCTTCGGGCGTACCGACCTCTACCGCTCGCGCCGGCAGCCCGACGGCAGCTGGGGGCCGGCCGAAAACCTGGGGCCGATCATCAACACCTACGAGGACGAAGTCAGCCCCTTCATCCACAGCGTCAACAACACCCTCTATTTCAGTTCCAAGGGCCACATCAAAAACTTCGGAGGATTCGACATCTACAAAGCCCGCCACTACAACAACGGCTGGGAAGAACCCCGCAACGTGGGGCCCCTCGTCAACACCAAAGGCGACGAGTATTATTTCACCATCAACAGCACGGGCGATACCCTTTTCTATGCCAACGACTCGATGGGCAACGGCAATTTCGATCTCTATTCCTTTCCCATGCCCATGTCCGCCCGGCCTGATGCCATCGTCAAGCTGCGCGGCTACATGATCGACTCGGTCACAGGCCGGCCCCTGACGGGCATCGTGCTGGCCATCGACCTGGATCGGGGCATCGAAATCGAACCCATCTACGTCAACAAATTCGGCTATTTTGAATTCGACCTCGTCAACAATGGCCGCTACCAGCTCTATGTTCTGGGCGAGGATGCCATGCGGCTGCGAAACACCAAAAGCCAGCCCATCGACTCGGTCTTCTCCCTTTTTGATTACAGCTCGGAGCTGACCAAACCTGTCATCCTCGAAAACTTCGAATTCGCCTTGGGCAGTGCCGAGCTGACCCCCTACACCGAAGCCGAACTCGATGTACTGGCCGAATACCTCAAGGCCAAGCCCGGGCGCAAACTCATCGTAACGGGCCACACCGACTCAGACGGCGACCCCTCGGCCAATCTGCGCCTCTCGCAGCAGCGGGCCAACGAGATCAAAGCCTACCTCATCGAACAGACGGGCCTGCCCGATTCGGTGGTCATCGCCGTCGGGGCCGGTTCGTCCAAGCCCATCTTCCCCAACGACACCGAAGAGCACAAGGCCCGCAACCGCCGCGTCGAATTCGAGTTCATCCAGCCCTTCGAGGAAGAAGACTTCATCCTCTTTCCCGAATCGCGGGCCGGTTCGGGCCTCGACGGCGAAGACCAAGACGAAAAAGAACGCTATGTGCCTGAAACCGGTGGCGAGGATTACATCGACCCCTTTACCGACCCCGACCTCGACGAAGACCTGGAAAAGTTTGAGACAGGCCGTCCCTAGCCTTGTCGCCCTGCTGCTGCTCTGGAGCTGCACCCTGCGCAGCGAGGAGGTGCGCATCGACCTACCCGACCCCAAACCAGGCTGGATGGCCGAATGCTACCTCTACCCCGACGCCCGGCCTGTGCTGGTACTGGCTCCCATCTTGCCCTACTTCCGCCCGCCCGATTCGGCCCAGGCCATCGGCTGGCTCCAGACCTTGGCCACCCGCACCACCGCTACCCTGCGCACGCGGGCCGCGGGCGGCAGCCTGCTGCACGAGGAGCGGCTGGCCTATCTGTTGCCCGATTCGGCCTATCCGCTGGGGCGGTTTCAGGGGCAGCGGCCCACCGCCGCCAACCCAGACCTGACCTACGAGCTGCACATCGACCTGCCCGATCAGCAGCTGCATGCCACCACCCGGTTTGGACGGCCCATCGCCTTGCGGCCCGACGATCTGGCTTACATCTGGAATCCCCGCGATACCGGCGGCGTGAGCCTGCGCCTCGCCTGGGACGACCCCGACCCCAGCCGCGAGAACTTCTACCGCGTCATCTTCAACGACTTCCGGCCCGATACCATCGGCAACTTCGAGTTCCGCGACCGGCAGTTCAGCCCGGGGCGGCCCTTTTTTCTGTCCTACACCCGCTCCCTGGGCGATTCGCTCGAAATCACGGTCTACGACATTCCCGAAAGCTACTACTATTTCATTCAGACAACCGAACAGGCCATTTCGGCAGCCGGCAATCCCTTTGTCGAGCCGGTGCTCATCCGGTCGATGTTTACGGGCGGGCTGGGGGCTTTCGTGGCCCTTGACCCGGGTCAGCCCCTGCGGCTGCGCCTGCCCCGCGCCGCGCCCTGAGGGCTGGAGGAACGATTCGATTTTTTTGCAGAAAACTTTTGGTTTGAAAATTTTGATTTTTGATTTCCTATTCTGCTAATTTTTTGCTTAGCGTAAAATTTACGAAGTACCACATCGAAAATCAATCGATTGAGCGAAGTACTATCCTGCGCCGCCAGCCCAGGCATGCTACCCGATGGCGAAGGAGGCACCGTTCAAGGCACGCTCATCTGGTGGCGGTGTGTCTTGGGGGGGCGGCTCGATACTCTGCTCCTGACGTCTTTTACCTCCGGGCGGGGCAAGCACGAGTTCCGGCCCAGTTACCTGATCCACCAGCAGGGCGAACGCCTGTCTCTTTTTGCAGATGAAGACCGAAAAGGCACCCCGCACCCCTTACCATGTGGAGTACCGGATTGAAGCCACCGACCAGCTCAAACGCCTGCGGATGCGGTACCCCTTTTTCCGGACGCTCTGACCGGCACCGCCTGCACCGCCTGAGCCTGCGGCACCCCCGCATCGAGGCATTGGCCAGTCCCTGACCGGTTTTCTGGCACGATTGCCGCTCAACTGCCAAACGGTTCGAGGGCTGGCGGCCGCTTTCCCGTGGCGATCCAGTCGGCCAGGTGCGCCGCCAGGTAAGGAGCCAGCAGGATGCCATGCCGGTACAGGCCGTTGAACATCCAGACGCGATCCCCTTCCAGAGCGTCGACCAGGGGCCGGCGGCTGGCGGTCGCAGGCCGCAGACCCGCCCATACTTCCAGAACGGCCTGGTCGTAGAGGGCGGGCAGGGCAGCGTAGCATTTGTTGAGGATGTCGAGCAGCCCCCCAGCCGTCGGCCGCCGGTCGTAGCCCATTTCCTCACTGGTGGACCCCAGAATCCAGCGGTCGGCTTTGGGGACGATGTAGGCATTGCCGTACTGGCGGTTGCGGATGCGCAGGGGCGCATCGATCAGGGGTGGGGCTGTCGGTTCGACGGCCAGCATCTGGCCCCGAACCGGCACAATGGCCGGCCCCATCCCGCCCAGCGGCCCCACTCCCGTGCACAGCACCAAGGCCCGACCCTCGTACTGGCCGCCTGCCGCCGTCTGTGCTTCGACGCCCGACCGATGGGTCTGCCAGCCCGTCAGGGCATCGTTCTCGTGGAGGGGGACGCCCGCCGCCTCGAGCGTGTCGCGGAGTACGGCCAGCAGGCGGCGGTGGTCGACCTGGCCATCGTCGGGCGCGTGGATGCCGGCGCGGATGCCGGGGGCCAGGGCGGGCCAGCGGTCGTGCAGGGCGTGGCCCTCGATCCACTGCACGTTCAGGCCCTGGCCGCGCTGGAAATCGAAGTGGCGGCGGAGCAGGGGCACGTCGTCGGGCGTGAGGGCGATCTCCAGGGCACCGCGGCGGCTGAGGCCGAAATCGGGCAGCTCGCAGGCCCAGCGGTCGTAGG
>CALDDN010000026.1 GCA_937936615.1 uncultured Bacteroidia bacterium
GCGGCCCCTCGCTGCTGGCGGCACACCTCGTGGCGGTAGGCTGGGCGTGGCTCAGCCTGCTGGGCTTCTGGCGGCTGGCCCGCACCCTGCTCGAGCCGACCCTGGCGGCATGGGCTGTGCTGCTGGCGGCGGGTGGATCGGTGGCCCTGGCGCAAGTAGCCCTCGTACAGTCGGCTCTACCGGTGGGGGGGGCTTTTGGGTGGGCGTGGTGGGCCTTGCGCACCGACCGCCGGTGGGCCTTTGGGGCGGCATCGGTGGTACTGGTGCTCCTGCATCTGGAGGGGGCCTTTCTGCTGGCGGTGCTGGCGGCCGTCGATCTGGTGCGGCGGCTGGGGCAGGCGGGCTGGCCCGATGGCCCGTGGCTGCGCGAGCGGCTGCTGTGCTACGCGCCGGCTGCACTGGCTTTTGGGGGCTGGCTGCTGGCTCACCACGCCGCCACCGGCTGGGCACTCGTCAGCCCCGAATACGCCGACCACCGCGGCAGTGGAGGCCTCGCCACCACCCTCTACAACTTCGGCATTCTCGGCTGGCGGTGGCTCGACCACGGCTACGGTCTGCTGTGGGCGGTTCTTTTTCTTTTTTTTGTAAAAAACAAAAAAATATTATTTTTAAATAACAAAGAAAAAAATACTTATAATACCAAAAAAGAACAACAAGCCGAACCCCCACGCCCCACCCCAACAGTCGCCTTCGTGCGGGAACTGCTGGCAGCGGCGGCGGTGCTGACGCTGCTGCTGGCGGTGCTGAGCAGCGGCCCTTTGGGGCACCGCTACGTGCTGCCGGTGCAGTGGGGGGCCGTCGTGGCTGCGGTGGCCGTGCTCAATAACTGGTCCCGCTGGCGGTCGTGGGGGCTGGCTATGCTGGGGCTGGGGCTGCTGGGCGGCCATTTTCTGGTGTATCCGGGCAAGTGCCTGGGCGATGCCACGCTGCACTACCGCAGCTGGTTTGCCCTTGAGCGGGAGCTGGCCAGCTACTGGCCCGATGCGCCGGTGGCGGCTATGGCCCCGCATGCGGCCTCCCGCGGCATACGCTACCTCTCCGATGGGCGCGGCCTGAACACCGTCCGCCTGGACGAAGGTCCGCCGCCGGCCCTTATTCTGGCTACGAATCTGAGCTGCGAGTTTGCGGCGGCGCGGCGCGACTCGCTGCGGCGGGTGTGGCGGGCCTGGTGCCTGCGGCAGGGGGCAGTCGAAGCCGAGCTGTTTGCCGATCCGGCGCAGGCACCGGCCACCCTGCCCGCGGGTCCGTGTCCGCCCGATGCGGCGGCAGCTTGGGTGCGTCGGGTCAAGGCTCGGCTGCTGGGGGGCTGCTCCGGCTGCTAGACCCCTTTGTTCTTTCGTATTTTTGTGGCAAATTCCAGCAATCAGCCTGTTGGGAATTCGTCCACGGTTTGTTTTCGATTGCATGCGTCTGCGGTCAGTCCAACTGGCCAAGCCCATGACCCGATCCTGCGCATGCCTGAAGCGATCCCCGGTTGTTGCCGATCACTCGTCGAAGCATTCGATATTCTTCACCCTGCCCTTATGTTGCTTGCCAATCCTGTTTTGATGCGAAACCTTGCTCTTCGGACTTGGCTCTGGACTGTTGCTTTTTCGCTGGCTGCGGTTTCGGCCTGGGGTCAGACGCTGGCCTGGGAACCCAACGAACCCCTGATCGTCTGCCCGGGTACCGAGCAGACGGTAGGGGTTCGGGTGGTGGGTACCTTTGGGGCGGGCAACCGCTTTCGGGTCGAGCTTTCGGATGCTTCGGGCAGCTTTGCCGCACCGCAGGTGGTAGGTTTTATCGACCGCGGCGGCCCGCTCGACGAGCGGCTCGAAATTCGGGTGCTCTTTCCCGATGTGCCCTACACCAGTGCCGACTACCGCCTGCGGGCGGTGAGCACGGCTCCGGAACAGATCACGCCCCTGCGGCGGCTTATCTTCGTCGCGCTGAACGTGGCCCAGCGCAACGCCGAAACCTGCGAGAACGGCAACGGCACCCTCGATGTTACCTTCAACACGGCTGGGGGGGCTGCGCAGCTCTACTTCGCCAACCGCCCGCCCGAACCCGTTCAGGGTAACAGCAGTGCATCTTTTGCCAACCTGAGTGCTGGCAGCTACGCCGTCGAGCTGCGCACGGCAGCCGGCTGCACGCTCCGCCGCCAGGCAGAATTGGAGCGGCGCTGGAGTACGCGTCTGGTCTCGGCCTCGGCCAACGTTACGAGCAGCTGCACTTCGGCCGACGGCCTCATCAGCTTTGAAATCACGTTGCCAGCCAACAACTTCATCGAACTGCGCATCGAGGACAGCGAAGGCCGGGTGCTTTTCGACTGGCGGCAGCCCCTGCGCCTGCTGCCCAACGGCAACGGCAACCGCGAGTTCAGCTACCCCACCGATTTTGCAGGGCCACCGGCGGGCCTGCGGGCGGGTAGTTACCGTGTGCTGCTGCGTGACAACGCGGGCTGCCTCAACCAGCGCATCGTCGAGGTACGCAGCCCCGAGAATCCGACCATCAACGACATCACGACCGTGCGGGCCCCGCGCTGCGGGGCCGATGCCACGGGCGAAATCCGCGTCGAAGCCGAAGGCAACGGCCAGCTCCAGCTTTTCCTCGACGGTCGGCTGGTGGCTTCGGGTACCGAGCCTTTCGATGTGCGCATTGGCAGCCTGCCCGCCGCCCGCTACCGCCTGCGCCTCCTCGACGGCAACGGCTGCCTCTTTGAAACCGATTACACCCTCGAAGCCCAGGAACAGGATTTTACCATTTTTACCGAAACCCAGGCTCCGACCTGCGGCCAGACCAACGCTGTGCTGCGCATCTGGGCCGAACCGCCAGGCGATTACCGCTTTTCGGTCGATGGTGGCCCCGAGCAGACTTCGGGCCGTTTCGATGGCCTGTCGGGCGGGCTGACACTGAGCGTCAGCGTGCGCGATGCCGTCACGGGCTGCGTACGAACCACCGTGGCCGACATCGACGAAGGCACGCGGCCCGTTTTTGAGGTCAGCCTCAGCCGCGAACCGACCTGCAACGACCCGACGGGCGATTTTCTGCTCGTGGCCAGCGATGTTGTCGAGCCGGTGCAGTTCTTTGTCAACGGCGAGTTGCGGTCCGAGTGCCTGGGGGTCTTCTGCAGCATCGCCAACCTGCCAGCGGGCACGGCCCACCGTTTCCGCATGGTCGATGCCAGCGGCTGCGAAGCCGATACCCTGATCAACCTGCAGCTCATGGGCCAGCCGCGTCTCTCGCAGGTGGCGGTCGTGCCGCCCTGTGCGGGTCAGGCCAACGGCTCGCTGACTTTCGGCGTAACGGGCCAGGGGCTGATTCGGGTAACAGTGGATGGGCCCGGCGGTGCCGTGCCCAACAGTGGGGCCAGTCCCCTGGTGGTATCGCGCAGCAACCTGCGGGCCGGTGAATACCGCATTACCGTTGTCGATGACAACAACTGCCCCGCCGAGACGACGGTCGTGCTGCGCGACCTCGACTCCATCGAAATCCGCGTGACGGCCAGCAATTCCACCTGCCAGGACCTCTTCAGCGGCAGTCTGCTCATCGAAGTCCTCAGTGGCCCGCCCGGACTGATGTTCTCGCTCGGCCCGCCGCCTTTTGCCGCCCGCACGCCCGATCCGTTTTTTATCAACCTGGGCCGAGGTACCTACACCGTCTTTGCCTTTGACCCCACCCGCGAAGACTGTTTTGTGCAAAGTCCGCCGGTCGAAGTCATCGAACTCAATTACCTGCGCGACCTGCTCGAAGCACCGGGCGTTCAGGTGCCGCCTCTGGCCTCGTGCTTCAACGCCAGTACGGGCGAAATCCGCCTCGAGCTGCCGCCTGCCCTCATCGAGCTGCACGGCCTGATTTTTTCGATCAACGGGGGGGGGACGTGGCTGCCCGAACCGCGGTTCCGCAACCTGGCCCCGGGCACCTACCGCCTGCTGGTACGCGACCGCGACGGCTGCGAACACGAACTGACGGGTCTGGTGGTGCTGGCCTCGCCCGCCATCGAGCTTAGCGTGCAGGTCATCCAGCCCACGTGCACCGACCCCACGGGCAGCATCATTGCCGCTGCTACTGGGGGTACGCCGCCGCTCACGTACCTGCTCAGTACCATCGATGACCCCAACTCGGGCAGCTACCAGCAGGTGGGGCTGTTTGCGGGCCTGCCGGCCCCCAACCGGTACTATGTGTTCGTGCGCGACGGTCGGGGCTGCACCGTGGCTGCACCCGCCAACCCCATCAGTCTGGAACCTTCACGGGCGGCCACCCTGGGCCTGGTCGATTTCTATTTTCCGAGCTGCATCGGGGCCAGCGATGGCTGGGTTGCCGTGCGGGCCAACGGTACGGCCCCCTTCCGTTTCTCAGGCGACGGGGTCAATTTTACGGCTCCGCAGGCCGATCCGCTCTACCGCTTCAACGGCTTTGCAGCCGGCGACTACACCCTGACCGTCGAGGACGCCGCGGGCTGCACCGCCACGACCAATTTCCGGCCCCGCGACCCGCAGCCGCTGACCGTGGTCGAGCTGCCCGCCGAAACCCGCGGCCCCACCTGCAGCGAAGGACCCCTCAGCGGCTACATCACCATCAACGGCGAGGGAGGCAATTCGCCCGCCCAGAAAGCCGACCCCAATGCCCCCCGCTACGAGTACTCGATCGACGGGGTGGTCTGGCAGACCAGTGCCCGCTTCGGGGGGCTGGCAGCGGGAACCTACACGGTGCGGGTACGCCTCAACGGAGCCTCCAACTGCCCTGCCGCCGAGCGGCAGATCACCCTCGCCGCACCTCCGCTGCTCTTTGTCGATGCCTTCGAGATTCGCCGCCAGCCCTGCCCCAATACGGCCCTCAACCCGGGGGGCGGACGGATGTACCTGCGGGTGCGGGGCGGCGATCCGGCCAATCCGCCCCGGCTGTCGCTGCTGGATGCCTCGACCTTGGCAGAAGAAGATTTTTTTGTTGGCTTTGAGTATGAATTTCAGAATTTAAGAGCAAAAAATTACAGCCTCACGGCTGTCGATGCCAATACCGACTGCGAGATCGACCCCATCGAAAACGTCGAGCTGGAAGCCTCGCCAGCCGTCACGGTCGATGCGGTGCTGCGCCCGCCCACCTGCCCGGGAAATACCGACGGAGCCATCGAGCTGCGGGCCACCGGCGGCACGCCCGACCGCCTCTACTCGCGCGACGGCACCACCTACGGTCCCGATCCGGTGTTCGGCGGCCTGGCCGCCGGCAGCGGCCCCTTTGCGTTTTTTGTTCGCGACAACAGCCTGGGCGATCCCCTTTTTAACCAGTGCGTCTACCGCGTGGCGGTGCCCGGGCCACTGCCCGATGCCGCCCCGCTACCCAGCCTGACGGGTGTAACCTGGACTGAAACGAGCTGCAACAGCTTCGTGCTGGAAGCCACCGCCCAAGGCGGTACGGCACCCCTGGAATTCGTACTCAGCCTGGGAGGTTCGGAAATCGAGCGCAACCGCAGCGGAGTGTTCGAGAGCCTGCCCCCTGGCCGCTACCGTGTGGAGGTTGTCGATGCACGGCCCTGCGCCTCGGTGGCCCGTGAGGTGGAGTTGCAAGGCTCAAATTCCAACCTGGATTTGAGTCTGCAAACAACCGACCCCCGCTGCGCCGACCCGGGGAGCATTGTTGCCACAGCCAACCCCGCCGGCCGGTATGAATACAGCCTCAACGGCGGCCCCTGGCAGACGGGCAACCGCTTCGACAACCTGGATGCCGGCACTTACACGGTGCGGGCACGCCAGCTCGACCCGCCCAACTGCGAGCTGCCCAGTCGGACGGCTACGCTGAGCGGGGCCGCCGTGCCGCGCATCACCTACGATGTTCCCAGCAGCCTGCCCAGCTGCGGCGGACAGGCCGCCGGTCGCCTCACGCTCGAGGCCCGCACCACCAACGGCACGCTGACCGTGGTGCTGCGCCGCCGTGGCGGGGGTGCACCGTTACAGAGTTTCACGGCACCCCCCAGCTCCTCGCCCTTTGTTTTCAACAACCTGGCGGCCGACGAGTACGACATCCTCTTGAGCGACGATTCGGGCTGCCCGCCGCTGGTGGTACCGGCCTCGGTCAGCGAACGCCCGCGGCCCAGCCTGAGCGTGCAGGCTGCCGCACCGGTCTGCCCCGCTGGCACCGAGGCCCAGCCCGCCGACCTGCTGGAAGGCTCGTTCACGCTGACGGCCAACGGCGGTACACCGCCCTACCGGTATGCGTTCCAGGGCGAAACGCCGCAGACCGACCCGGTTTTCCGGCGCGATGCAGGGGGCAATCCGCTGCAGGTGGCTGTGCCCTACCGCTTTGTGGTGATCGATGCCGAGGGCTGCGAATCGGCCGTGCAACCGGCAGTACTGAGTCCGGCCCTGCCTCTGGCGATGACCGACGGCCCGCAGGCCGACCCGCTGCGGCCGCTCTGCGACCGTCCCGAGGTGGGTGTCCGGCTGACGGGTACGGCGGTGGGAGGGGGCGAGCTTCGCTTCCAGCTGGTGGATGCTGGCGGAGTGCTTGCCTTCGCGCAGGAGGCCGATCAGGGCAGCTTTACGTTTACCGACGTGCGGCCGGGCAGCTACCGCCTGCGCGTCCTCGACGAGCGGGCGGGCGGTACCTGTACGCTGACCGTTGTGCCCGATGTGCTTATCGAGCCTGGCCCCAGCCAGGAACTGCTGGCCCGCGTGCTGGCCAACCCCAGCTGCGGCATCGACAACGGCGAGATCGAAATCGAAGTCATTTCGGGGTTTGATTCGCCTTGGGTCCTGTTGAACGGTCTGGATGTATCGAACTATCGCTTTGAAAACAATATTTTTCAGAATCTACCCGAAAATACTTACGTCCTGCGGGTGGAGGAACGGCGCGAACCGCGTTGCTTTGTCGAACAGACCTTTGATCTGCGGGCCGTCGGGTCGATTGCCCTCGAAGCGGAAATTGGCGAGCAGCGGCCCTGCTTCGGTGGGGCAGATGGCCGGTGGTTTTTCCGCGCTTCGGGCGGCACGAACTTGGTCTTCCGTCTGGAACGCCTCGATGACCAGCAGCAGCCTATCGAGAGCTGGCAGAACTCCACGGGCCTCTTTGGCAACCTGTCCGAAGGCCGCTACCGCCTGACCCTGACCAACGACGAGGGCTGCCGCGCCCAGCGCGAGAACCTGACCCTGACGGCCTACGACGAGCTGACCGCCCAGCCCCTGTACGAGGGGCCAACCTGTGCCGACCCTACGCGCCTGCGCCTGACGGTCGATGCCCGCGGCGGTGCCGGTGCGTATGAATTTTCGGTCGATGGCGGGGCCAGCTGGCACGCGACCGACGAGGCCCGGATTCTGGATGCGGGCCAAACCTTCACGCTGACCGTGCGCGATACGGCGGGCTGCGCCTTTGCGGGCAGCTTCACCGCGCCGTCGGCGGCCTCGGGGCTGGAGGTCTCGCTGGGCAATGTCCAGCAGCCGCGCTGCGCCACCACTGCCGACGGCTGGGCCGAAATCGCCGCTGTGGGCGGCGTGCCGCCCTACCGCTACAGCCTCGATGGTGGCCCGCTGGCCGACCTGCCTGCTTCGGGCCGGATCGAAGGGCTGGCGGGCGGGCGCGGCTATGCCGTGCTGGTGGTCGATGCCTCGGAACCGCCCTGCAGCTCGGCCGTGCTCGACGTGCGCCTCGAGGTGCCGGCTGCCGTGGTGCTCACCCTGTCCGAGGTACAGGCTCCCACCTGCCACGACCGTACCGACGGCCGCTTTACGGTGGAAGTTTCGGGGGGCGAAGCCGATTACCAGCTCGCGGTTTTCCGCGACGGCCAGTCCTACGACCAGCTGACCAACCTGCGGCCTGATGCGCCCGAAACCTACACCGACCTTCCCGTGGGCCTCTACCGCCTCGTGGCGACGGATGCCAACCGCTGCACTGCCGAAGAAGAACTCGATTTCCGGGTACCCCCCGTCGAAGCTGGTACCGACCACACCCTGTGTGCGGTCTACTGGCGGACGGGTGAGCAGCGCATCCTCGATCTGAGCGGCTGGGGCAGCCCCGCCGGCGGGCAGTGGTCGGGTGCAGGCGTGCAGGGCAACGTGCTGACCTATGGCGAGGCCGAGCTGGGCCGCGACCTGGAGCTGGTCTATGCCGTTGGGGCGTGCCGCGACACACTCCGGCTGCGGATTGAGGCCCTGCAACTGGAAGCGGACGTGGCCGCCTGCACAGGCGATGCGCTCGACCTGCAGGCCTTGCCAGCCGGCGGCATCTGGGTCGATGAGTCGGACAGCCTGCCGCAAGGTGCGCTCTCGGGCAGCCGGCTCGATCTGGCGGGCGTGCCCGCGGGTCGCTACCGGCTGGTCTACCGCACGGCTTCGGGCTGCCAGGCTGTGCAGGTGGTGATCGTCAACCCGCTGCCCGATGCGGCTTTCCGCATCGAAACGCCCGAGCGCGAGCGCGTCGTCAACGAAGCGATCCGCCTGCTGGCTGACCGCACCCAGCCCGACTGGGCGCACCGCTGGCGCGTGGAACCGACCGGTGGTTCGGCCTCGGGCACGTCGGCAAGCGTCCGCTGTACCGAGCCGGGCCGCCACACGGCCATCCATACGGTGGAGACGGCGACAGGCTGCCGGGCCGTGGATTCGGTGGCTTTCGAGGTGCTGCCCTTGCCGCAGCTGCAGCTGCCGACGGTCTTCACGCCCAACGGCGACGGCATCAACGACCGCTTTCCGACGCTGGGCGGCACCGACGGCCTGCGGCCCGAGATGCTGCGCAACCTCGCGGTTTTCGACCGGACAGGCCAGCGGGTCTGGGTCTGGGAGCGCGGCGGCCCGGGCTGGGACGGTACGCGCAATGGCCGTGAAGTGGCGGCTGGGGTCTACTACTGGCGGGCGGAGTTCCAGCCCCTGGACGCGCCGCGGCCTATCGTACGCACGGGCCAGGTTACCCTGCTGCGCTGAGGAGCTGGGGCAGTCGGACTACCTCCAAACGGTCGTTTCTTTTTATTTTATTGAATAAAAGGGTATTGCTTGTAAGGTGTGTTTGTCTGGTATTTTTTTTGTTATATAATTTATTTTTAGAAAAAAAATCTGACGGCGTTTGGGGCTTCAGGGGTTTGCGGCCAACGCGTCAGCCGCGGCTGGCCCGCGTCAGGGACTGGCCGTTTCGGGGGGCGGGAAGTAGAATAGGGGTGGTTCGTTGAGGCCGCGGCTGTAGTCTATTACGGCATAGCGCGTGGCGGGCAGGCCGAAGTAGTGCGGGTTGAGGTCGGCGGCGTTGTAAATCAGCCAGAAGGGAGTGAAGAGCAGCTGGTCGGGGCGGGTGGTGCGGGCCAGTTCGCGGGCGGTTTTGGCGTCTTCCTGCCAGAAGAGGGTCTGCGTGTTGGCTGGGCCCTCCACGCTGCTGAGCAGGAGGGTTTCGACGCTCAAGGCCCAAGGTACCATTACCCGGTCGGCCAGGGGTGGGTTGCGCACGAGTACTGCTTTGCTCACCTGCTGGGTGCGGCAGTCGGCCAGTGCGCGGCTCAGCAGCTCGACCCGCTTGCTGTAGGGGTCCGAGCGCAGAAAGATGCCCAGCAGGCAGCCTCCCAGCAGTACCCCGATACCTGCCAGCAGCCAGTCGGGCCGTGGCAGCCGCGGCCATTCGTAGAGCAGGGCCATGAAGGCGAAGGCCGAGAGCGGCAGGAAGTTTTTCTCCATCATGATGTCCGAATCGCCGCGGTGGTAAACCACCACCGTAACGAGCCAGAAAACCAGCGTAGCCCCCAGTACGAGAGCCAGCCGTCCGAATTCGCGCTGCCGGATGTAAAAAAAGCACAGCCCCGCCAGTACGAGCAGGCCGGGTAGATGTACCCAGCAGCTTTTGCGCCAGAAGAACTCGAAGCTGTAGAGCTGCGGCAGGCGGGCCAGCGAGGAGCCGAAGCGGGCCAGCTGGCCGAACTGGTCGCCTTCGTAACTTTCGGCGGGGGTCAGCCAGGCTTTGAGCAGGTAGGGTACCAGGGCTGCCGCCAGCAGACCGGCGGTCGGTGCCGTCAGCAGCCGCCCGCGCAGCTGCTGCGCAAAAGCCACTACAAAGCCTACGACAAACACCGTGACGGGATGGCTCAGGAAGCACAGCGCGATGAGCAGCACGGCCCCGCCCACGTGGAGGCCGGGCTTGAGGCTAGGCCAGGTGCGTCTGGCACCCAGCAGCCACACGCCCAGCAGGGCCGCCCACACCATGCCCTGATGCGGTTCGGCTACCGGCTGGTAGAAGCCCTCGCGCAGACCCGCGAGCAGCAGCAGCGGCACCGACAGGCTCAGCACCCGCTGACCTGGGCCAGCCACGCGCAGGGCCAGCAGCCACACGCCGTAGTAGACCAGAATGAAATTGATCGAATAGGCCAGCAGCACCGCCGAGAGCGGTGCACCGCTGCCGCGCAGCAGTACCGGCAGGATCCGCGTCAACGCACCGGCATACCGCTGCCCTTCTTCGTAGAAGAGCTTGCCCTGCTGCAGCAGGTTGAAGAGGTAGTAGGCCGAGTCCATGTAGAGCATGCGTTCATAGGCCAAGGTCCAGGCCAGCAGCAGCAGGCTGCCAAAGGTCAGGTGGCCGATCAGAGCTACGGCGCGGTATTCGGTCAGCATCGGGGCATTGAGCGTTCGGGCCTGCAACTTACAAGCATTTGTCCAACCTTGGACTGGAGCCTGCATCGGCCTGCACACGTCTTTTTTTCCGTAGTTTGCCGGCTCATTTCGTTTCTAATTTCACTTCAACCCGACTTCGGTTATGGACCTCATGACGCTCAAGGTCATCCAGAGCTTTCACCAATACCCCTGCGTGTCGATACTGCTGCCCACGCACCGCACCGCGCCCGATAACCAGAAAGATGCCATCCGCCTGAAAAATCTGGCCAAAGAGGCCGAAGAACGCCTGCGCCAGGAATTCGAAAAACGCGAGATCGATCCGCTCATCGATCGCATCCACGATCTGGTGGCTACCATCGACGTGCAGCACAACCTCGACGGTCTGGCTCTGTTCATCAACCGCGAATTTGCCGAAAAGATCGACCTGCCTTTCTCGGTGCGCGAGCGTGTCATCATCGACCACACCTTTGCCACCCGCGACCTGATCATGGGCATGAACCGCGCCTTCCGCTACTATGTGCTTAAACTTACGGGCAAGGGAGCGCATCTTTTCGAGGCTTACCGCGACACACTCCGCGAATCGACCGCCAACGGCTTTCCGCACGAATTCAACCCGGGCCTGACGGAAAAGAAAACTGAAAAGCCCGACAACCTGAGCGACGGTGCCTACCGCGAGTTTGTCAATCAGGTAGACAAACGCTTCAACGAGGTCTACAACCTCAATCCCATGGATCTGGTTACGGTAGGGGTGGTGCGCAACCTGGCCCTCTACCGCGAGGTGGCCGATCACAAAGACCGCATCCTCTACGAAGTGGAGGGCAATTACGAGCACCTCTCGGCTCACGATCTGGGCAAGCTCATCTGGCCACAGGTCAAAGACCTGCTGCAGGCTCTGCGCCACCGCGTTCTCGACGAGCTGGCCGCGGCCATGGGGGCAAAGAAGGTTGCCTCGGGCCTCGACGACGTGTGGCAGCTTTCGAACACCGGTCAGGCGGGCGTGCTCATCGTCGAGGAAGGCTACTTCCAACCCGGGCTGATCGACCGCGAAACCCGCCAGCTGACCCTCGTCGACGACAGCAAGGCTCCGGGGGTGGTCGATGACGTGGTCGATGAGATCGCCGAATTTGTCATGCACCAAGGCGGACGCGTTGTCTTTGTCGAAGATGGCAAGCTGGCCGAGCACCAGCGCATCGCCCTGATTCTGCGCTATTGATCGACCTGGAACTCTATCGATTTGTGTTTTTTGATTGGCATCCGTCCGCTCCGTGCGGGCGGATGTTTTTGCATTCGTTCAGCCTGCCAGCTTCTGATTGGTTTTGCTTAGAAACAAAACGGAATCAAGTTTGATTCTTGGAATAAAAATAAAGCAGAAGAGCGGGAAGCTTGGTCGAAGATCGGATACGAGGCCCTGCCCCGACTTACCGCCGCTCGGTGCGGCTGCGGATGAAGACGAGCAGTAGCAGAAAGCAGACCACGAGGCTGTAGGTTGCGCCTACCAGCCCCTTGAACAGGATGCGTCCGTTGAAAGCCAGATTGACCAACCCCAAATAGAAGAGGGTGTAGATGAGCAGCAGGGGGGCCAGGTAGACGAGCAGCCAGCGGGGCGACTGCTGGGCCAGGTTGATCTGCTCGTCGTCGTTGGCACCGGCTCGGGGCCGGATGATCTCGATCCAGATGCCGCGCAGCCCCATGAGGGCTACGCAGGCTGCTGCATGCGCCCCCAGGGGCTGGACGGCCACATCGACGAGCAGGCCCATGCCAAAGCCCGTCAGGTAGAGCAGCCAGGGCCGCAGGCCGTGAGGCAGCACCAGCAGAAAGGTCAGAAAGGCCTGCGGCGGCGGAAAATCGCCCCAGGTCAGGTGCTGGAAGATAAAAATCTGCGCCAGCACAAAGAGTGCGAATTGCAGGGGCAGGGCCAGCAGGTTCATCGGCGCCCGTAATTTAGCAGCGAATCGAGTACCGGTGCCCGCTCCAGCCGTACGAGGTAGAGGTAATCGAGGCGGTGAAAATCGGTGGCCAGCCGTACGCGGATGGTCGAAAAGCCGTCGGGGTTGTTTTTGCGTACCTCGCTTACCCACCCGACCAGGAAGCCTTCGGGAAAGATGGAGCTGAAGCCGCTGGTAACGACCGTATCGCCGCGCTGCACGTCGTAGTGCTGGGGCACGTAGCGCAGGAGGGCTTCGCGGGTACTGGTGCCGTCCCAGCCGATGGTGCCGATAATCTGCTTGCCCAGGATGCGGGCACTGATGTTGATGTCGGTGTTGAGCAGGCTCATGGCCAGGCTGTAGCGATCGGCTACCGAAATGACCTGGCCCGCTACGCCACTGCCCGAAACGAGGCCCATTTCGCGCCGCACCCCGTGCACCCGTCCGCGGTCGAGGACGATGTAATTGAGCCGCGACTGCACCGAGTTGGTGAGCACCCGGCAGGGCAGGCTCAGGAAGCGGTCGTCGGGCAGCAGCGAGTCGGGCAGCAGGTTGAGTCGCTGGCTGCTGTCGGGCTGGGTCTTGCGGTAGGCTTCGAGCAGCAGGCGGGTCTGGCTCAGCTCGCGACGCAGCCGCATGTTCTCCTCGAGCAGCAGCTCGTTCTGATCGCCCAGGCGCAAAAATGAGGTAATCGAGGCGTTGACTTCCTGCACACGACCTGCCCAGGCTGCCGTCAGGGCCCCGTAGGTTTCGCTGTGTCGGCGGTTGAACTGCACGAGCATCCACAGGGCCACCGCCTCCAGCACCAGAAAGAGCAGCAGGTTGTAGTACTGGTAGAAAAAAGCGATCAGACGCTCCATCGGGGGACCCCCAGCCGCTTACTGCAGCAGGGCGCGGTACTTGTTCATGTTTTTGAGGGCTGCGCCCGTGCCGCGGATGACGGCTCGCAGGGGGTCTTCGGCCACGTGCACCGGCAGCTTGGTCTTGTCGCTCAGGCGTACGTCGAGGCCGCGCAGCAGCGCGCCGCCACCCGTCAGGTGGATGCCCTGCTCGTAGATGTCGGCCGAAAGTTCGGGCGGGGTTTGCTCCAGAGCTTTGAGAACCGCTTCTTCGATTTTGATGATCGATTTGTTGATGGCGTGGGCAATTTCTTTGTAGGAGACGGTCAGTTTTTTGGGAATGCCCGTGACCAGGTCTTTGCCCTGCACCTCGAAGTTGTCGGGCGGGTTGTCGAGGTCGGGCAGGGCGGCCCCGCAGCCGATTTTGATGCGCTCGGCCCCTTTTTCGCCGATCTGCAGGCTGTGCTGCTTGCGCATGTATTCGAGGATGTCCATGTTCAGCTCGTCGCCGGCGGTGCGGATGCTCTGGTCGCTTACGATGCCCGAGAGGGCGATGACGGCGATTTCGGTCGTGCCCCCGCCGATGTCCACGATCATGTGGCCCACGGGGTCGTGCACCTGTACCCCGATGCCGATGGCCGCGGCCATGGGTTCGTGGATGAGGTGCACTTCTTTGGCACCGGCGTGCTCGGCCGAGTCTTTGACGGCCCGTTTTTCGACTTCGGTAATGCCGCTGGGGATGCAGATGACCATGCGCTGGTTCGAGGGCAGCCACTTGCGGTCGTGGTTGATCATCTTGATGAACTCGCGCAGCATCTGTTCGGCTACCGTGAAGTCGGCGATGACCCCGTCGCGCAGCGGGCGCACCGTCTTGATGTTTTCGTGGGTCTTTTCGTGCATCTTGAGTGCTTCGCTTCCTACGGCGATGACCTTGCCCGTTGAGCGGTCGAGAGCCACAATCGACGGCTCGTCCACCACCACCTTGTCGTTGTACATGATCAAGGTGTTGGCCGTACCCAGATCAATGGCTATGTCTTGGGTAAAGAAATCAAAGAATCCCATGGTTGGGGTGGGGCTGATGTTTGGGCGTCAAATATAAGCCAATATAAGCCAAAGGGCGTCTGGTGTGGCGCAGCATCTGATGCGCGGGACACAAACAAAAAACCGGCTGTTCCTGTTACAGGGAACAGCCGGTTGGCATAAGGTGCAGGCTGCCTCAGTGATGGACGCGCTCGGCCATTTGCTGGGCGATAGGCTCGAGGCCGTTTTTGACGCGGTAGTCGTCGATGGCGGCGCGGATGGCGTCCTCGGCCAGCACCGAGCAGTGAATCTTGACCGGCGGCAGCGACAGTTCTTCCACGATGTCCATGTTGCTGATGGTCATCGCTTCCTCGACGGTTTTGCCTTTGAGCCACTCGGTGGCTACGCTGCTCGAGGCAATGGCCGAGCCGCAGCCAAAGGTTTTGAATTTCGCATCGGTGATGCGCTGCGTTTCGGGGTCGACGGCGATCTGCAGGCGCATCACGTCGCCACATTCGGGGGCACCGACCAGACCTGTGCCTACGTTGGGTTGATTTTTATCCAGCGTACCGACGTTGCGCGGGTTGCTGTAGTGGTCGATGACTTTTTGGGAATAAGCCATTTGGGATCTCCTTTTTGATAAAAATTTATGTTTTATGGTTGAGATGAGGGACAGAATTAAAGTCAGTGGTGGGCCCACTGAATCGATTTGAGGTCGATACCTTCCTTGTACATTTCCCAGAGGGGCGACATCTCGCGCAGCTGGTTGACGGCCCGCGTAACCTGATCGATGGCGAAATCGATTTCCTCGCGCGTAGTGAAGCGGCTGAGGCCGAAGCGGATCGAGCTGTGGGCCAGCTCGTCGTCCAGGCCCAGGGCTTTGAGCACGTACGAGGGTTCGAGCGAGGCCGAGGTGCAGGCCGACCCCGACGAGACGGCGATGTCCTTGAAGCCCATGAGCAGCCCCTCGCCTTCGACGTACTTGAAGCTGATGTTCGTTACGTGGGGCAGGCGGTGCTGGCGGCTGCCGTTGACGTAGGTTTCTTCGAGCTTGGTCAGCTCGCGTTCGAGGTGGTCGCGCAGGGCCGAGGTGTGGGCCGCATCTTTGAACATCTCCTCGGCACAAAGCTGGCAGGCACGGCCAAAGCCCACGATCCCCGGTACGTTGAGCGTACCGCTGCGCATGCCGCGCTCGTGGCCGCCACCGTCCATCTGGGCCGTAACTTTGACGCGGGGGTTTTTGCGGCGCACATACAGGGCCCCCACGCCTTTGGGGCCGTACATCTTGTGGGCCGTGAAGGCCATGAGGTCGATACCCATTTCCTCGACATCGACCGGAATTTTGCCCACGGCCTGCGTCGCGTCCGTAAAGAAAAGGCTGCCTTTGCGGTGGGCAAGGGCGGCGATCTCCTGTATGGGCTGGATAACGCCGATCTCGTTGTTGGCGAACATCACGGCCACGAGTACCGTTCTGTCGGTAATGGCATCTTCCAGTTCGTTGAGGTCGATAAGGCCTTCGGTGTTAACTTTGAGCCAGGTTACGCGCTTGCCCTGCCTTTCGAGGGCGCGGGCCGTGTCGATCACGGCCTTGTGCTCCGTAACCACGGTTACAATGTGGTCGCCTTTGCGGGCGTACATGTCGGCCACGCCTTTGAGAGCCAGGTTGTTGCTTTCGGTGGCACCGGAGGTGAAGATGATTTCGCGTTCGTCGGCACCGATGAGTTTGGCGATCTGCTCGCGGGCGTAGTCCAC
>CALDDN010000027.1 GCA_937936615.1 uncultured Bacteroidia bacterium
CGTCCATTTTCGGTACGCAGCTGCGCATAATGGCCCGTGGCGATGAAGTCGCAGCCCAGTTTATCGGCCCGCCGCAGCAGGGCCGCCCATTTGATGTGGGTGTTGCACAGGATGCAGGGGTTGGGCGTGCGCCCCGCCAGATATTCCTCGACAAAGTTTTCGATGACCGATTCGCCGAACTCCTCGCGCAGGTCGAGGATGTAGTGCGGGAAGCCGAAATGAACGGCCAGGGCGCGGGCATCGTTGAGCGAATCGAGGTTGCAGCAGCCCGTTTCCTTTTTCGAGCCGCCACTCGAGGCGTAGTCCCAGGTTTTCATGGTGATGCCCACGACCTCGTAGCCCTGCCCGTGCAGCAGGGCCGCTGCTACCGAGCTGTCGACTCCGCCGCTCATGGCGACCAGTACGCGACCGTTTCGGCTCATGGTTCTTGCTGGAAAAGCTTACATTAAAGCTGGAATCTGCGTATTTTGGTTCCCTCTGCTGCTTCCAAACAGAATCGTGGCCTTGCGGCCCAATCTTGAAGCTTGATCTGCAATGATTTCCAGACAGCACACAATCGGGGCATCCGGGAGCCGCGCCTTCCGGCTTCGCTGCAGGAGTGGCCTGCCCGGTCAGCGCAAGACCCGCAGACTCCGCTTAATGGTGCGGCCCGAGGGGATCAAATTTGACCTCAAACCGTGGTGGGCGTTCCGGCGCAAAGACCAGCTGGTGGCTTTCAGGCACATTAAAGCCCTCAAACTGGAACAAACCAGACGTTACTCGGTGCCACGCATCCTGGGCAGTGCCTTGCTGTTCGGCATCGGCTATGCAGTACTGGCATTGGTCATCATGAAGATGTTTAGCTATCTGGTTCGCGCCAAATACATCGTCGTGGCGGGCGGCTTTGGTCTGCTCATGGGCATATTGCTCGGCCTGCGCAAAGCCAGACGGGGCAGTCTGAGGCTCGATCTGTTCGTGGAGGGGGCAATTTGGCAGCTCGATTTTGAGGTTGACCAGGCCGCAGTGCATTTCTATGCCTGTCTGAATGAACGGCTGGCCGAACAGCTACTCGGACAGCAGCAGCAGCACCCCTCGTCAAGCCAGTCCTAAGTCTTGGAGCTTTGCCGGACCCCTGCTCCGATACCAGTAAAATTTTCTCTTTTTTTATTGAAAAAAGTGATTTTTTCGATAAAAACTATTTTTACAATTCAAAGTTTTTTAAAAGCAAGATACAGCCCGTCGTAGGCTGCGGTAGCACCTGCGGAGTAGCCCCGCCGGGAATCGAACCCGGATCTGCCGTTTAGGAAACGGCCGTTCTATCCGTTGAACTACGGCGCCAGTACCGCAAAGATACGCCAAACGAAACTTGACCTGTTTGCAGTTAACGAAACGTTGGCTTTCCTTTGTCTCAAACCGAATTCCAGCGTATCAAACCATGAAAAACACGGAATGGAATTGGCATACCTTGAATCCGGAACAGGCTGCCGCTGCCCTTGAAACCGACGGTATGGGCCTGTCCGATGCCCAAGCCCAGGAACGGCTGCGCACCTTTGGCCCCAACCAGCTGGCCACAGCCAGGCCCCCCGGTGCACTGATGCGCTTCCTGCGGCAGTTTCACAACATCCTGATCTACGTGCTGCTGGCAGCCGCGCTGTTGACAGCTTTTTTTGAACACTACGTCGATACAGGAGTCATTCTGGCGGTTGTGCTGGTCAATGCTTTGATTGGCTTCTGGCAGGAAGGGCAGGCCGAGTCGTCGATGCAGGCCATCCGGCGGCTGCTGGCCCCCAAGGCCGCTGTGGTGCGGGGCGGCAAACGGCGCAGCCTGCCCGCCGAAGAACTGGTGCCCGGCGATATAGTACTCCTCGAAGCAGGCGATAAGGTGCCCGCCGACCTGCGCCTGCTCGAAGCCAACGCCCTGACGGTCGAAGAGGCTATTCTAACGGGCGAGTCGGTACCGGTGGTCAAACAGACCGAATCCGTTGGCCCCGATGCCCCCTTGGGCGACCGCACCTGCATGGCCTACAGCGGCACGCTCGTGGCCAGCGGACAGGCGCGGGGCCTGGTCGTGGCCACCGGTGCCCGCACCGAGATCGGACGCATCAGCACCCTGCTCGGCCAGGTCGAGGAACTGGCAACCCCCCTGACGCGGCAGATGAACGATTTTGGCCGCTGGCTGACCTGGTTCATCCTGACTTTTGCCGGTCTGCTGCTGGTTTTCAGCTACTTTGTCCGCCACTACGATTTTGCCGAGGTATTCATGGTTGTGGTGGGGCTATCGGTGGCGGCCATCCCCGAAGGCTTGCCGGCCGTACTCTCGATTACGCTGGCTCTGGGCGTGCAGGCCATGGCCCGCCGCAACGCAATCGTCCGCCGCCTGCCGGCCATCGAAACCATCGGTTCGGTTTCGGTCATCTGCACCGACAAGACCGGCACGCTGACCCGCAACGAAATGGTAGTAGCCTCGGCCGTCATGGCAGGCGGCACGGCCCGCGTCGAAGGCCTAGGCTACGCCCCGCAGGGCAGCATCCACATCGGCGAACGGCCTTTCGACCGGCAGCAAGACACCGCCTGGCTCGAATTGGGACGGGCAGCCCTGCTGTGCAACGACGCCAGCCTCAGCCAGTCGGGAGGCAGCTGGCGCGTCGAAGGCGACCCCATGGAAGGCGCCCTGCTGGCATTCGCCGGAAAAATGGGGCTGGAATCTGCCGCCGAGACGAATGCCCGGCCTCGCCTGCTGGCCATCCCCTTCGACCCGCGCAACCGCTACATGGCCACGCTGCACGCCGACCCCGCGGGGGGCTTTTGGGCTATGGTCAAAGGAGCACCCGAGCGCGTGCTCGACATGTGCCGCAGCCAGCGCACCCCCGATGGCGGCCTCGAAGCCCTCGATCCCGCCTACTGGAACAAGACCGCCGAAACCACTGCCCGCCGCGGCCAGCGTGTGCTGGCCTTTGCCGTGCGCCGATTCGATGAGAAACCCGACCGGCTGACAGCAGCCAACCTCGACGGACATCTGACCCTCGTAGGATTGGTCGGACTGATCGACCCGCCCCGCCCCGAGGCCATCGAAGCAGTCGAACAATGCCACCGTGCCGGCATTCAGGTCAAGATGATCACCGGCGACCATGCCGGTACGGCAGCCGCCATCGGGCGCGAAATCGGCCTGCGAAATCCCGAAAACGTGCTCACGGGGGCCAACCTCGACCAGCTCGACGACGATGCCCTGGCTTCAGCCGTGCGGCGCGTCAATATCTTTGCCCGCACCAGCCCCGAACACAAGCTCCGGCTGGTCATGGCCCTGCAGGCCCATAACCTGACCGTGGCCATGACGGGCGACGGGGTCAACGATGCCCCCGCCCTCAAACGGGCCGATGTGGGCATCGCCATGGGCCAGAAAGGCAGCGAAGCCGCCAAAGAAGCATCCGACCTGGTGCTGGCCGATGATAACTTTGCCTCGATAGCCGCCGCCGTCCGCGAGGGCCGTACCGTCTACGACAACCTCAAAAAAGTGATCAGCTGGACCCTGCCGACCAACGCCGCCGAAGCCCTGACGATCGTTCTGGCCCTGCTGGCGGGGCTGACGCTGCCCATTACACCGGTACAGATTCTGTGGGTCAACATGATTACCGCCGTATCGCTGGGCATTGCGCTGGCCTACGAACCGACCGAGGCGGGTACGATGCACCGACCGCCCCGCCCCCGCAACGAACCGCTGCTCGATGGCAAACTCGTCTGGCATATCATACTGGTTTCGACCCTGTTTCTGGGCGGCGTTTTCGGACTCTTTGCCTACGCCCAGGATCGGGGCTATTCGCTCGAACTTTCGCGCACCATTGCCGTCAATGCCCTGGTAGCCATGGAGGTCTTCCACCTCTTTTTCATCCGTAACATCTACCAGACCTCGCTGCGCTGGGAGCTGGTTCGCGGAACGCCGGTAGTCTGGTTTGCAGTGGGAATAGTCGCCTTGGGCCAACTGGTCATTACCTACGTCCCTGCAGCGCAGGCCCTCATGGGCACCGAAGCCATGCCTGTAGTCGACGGGCTGTTGGTACTGGGGACTGGCGTGGCCTTGTTTGCGCTGGTCGAACTGGAGAAACAGCTGCGCTTGCGCTAGGCCCTTTCGGCCATCGAATCGAGAAAACCGGTCGGTGGCCCCGCGATTCAAATAAAATAGCCCGATCCTGGGGCCGTACGCGGGCTGCTCAGGGCTTGTCGAGCTGGGCCAGGTTGTTGCGGGGCAGCGAGAACTGCGGGTCGGCCTCGCTGGCCTGCTGAAAGAGTACGCGGGCTTCTTCTTTGCGGCCCCGTTCCTGAGCCACGACTCCCAGAATGTTGAGGGCTACGGCCCGGAGCTTGACGTTCTCGTTCTGGTTCTCGCCCACGGCGATGGTTACCGTTTCGGTGGCAGCCTGGCTGTGGTCGGCCAGCTCGCGGGCGTGCAACTCGCATTCGCCCAGTCGCTGGAGCTTGTATTCCAGTACGGTAATCTGGTACAGATGACGGGGGTTGCGCGTCTGCGCATAAAGTGGCGTGTAGTGATCGAGCGACTGCTTGAGCATGCCCATGCGGCTGTAGGCAATGGCCACCATTTCGAGATTCTTGCGGTTGGTGGGGTCGGCCTTCAGGATTTCCTGACCAATGAGCACCGCCTGGCTGTTGGAGCCGGTCATAAAATAGAGCGTGGCCAGCGAATCCTTGAGAGCCAGATTCTGGGGTTCGTCGGCGATCCAGTAATACAGGGCCATGATGGCGGCCGTGTAGTCGGCATAGTCCAGGGCCATGCGGTAGACCCGTGCATGCGGGTTGTCGGAACGGGCGTTCTCGGAGCGGCGGTCCCGTTGGGCCAGTCCCTCGGGAGCAGGCAGCATCAGCATCAGCCCCAGCAGCAGAGCAGCAATCCGAATCGTCATGGCAACAAATCTACAATTTTTGCAAAGGTCCGTTACCGCGTCGATCGGAAGCGGGCCGGCGCACGGGTTCAAAGGTTGAGTTCGGCAAAGGCACTCATGTTGAGGCGCAGCACCTGCGAATAGCCCGGCAGTTCCCGCTCGTTGTGGTAGTTGAGGTCAGGGTCCCAGGCAGAGAGGTCGAAGGTCTCCTCGGCTTCCATGGGGGCCAGCAGGTCGTCTATTTCGTCGACCTCGTCGACGTTTTCTGCCGTCAGACGGTACCAGTCCTCGGTTTCGTAATCGAGCAGAAAGACTTCTTTGAGAAAGGGATAGTCGGGGAAGAGCATGCGGGCGCGGCGGCGGGCAGCGGGCAGCTCGCGGCGGGTCGTTACCTCGATGGCCACGCAGACCTTGTCCGTCCGCAGGTCGACGACCACCACATCGCAGCGTTCGGACACGGGGCTGCTTTCATCGAGGCGGGCATCGGGCAGGGGGTCGAAACGATCGAGGTCCAGTTCATAGGTCAGGTTATAGAGCAGGTTGCGCACCGTGCGTTGGTGCGCCCGAAGGGGCTGATGCGCCCCGATGAGGTGGCTTTTCATCGTCAAATGGGCGGGTTGGCTGCCAAAAGAGACAAAGATAGGCACACGCGGGGCTTGGCCGCTGGCTCAACGGGCAGGCGGGCCGTAGCGGCGGCGCAGGCTTCGTTCGAGGGGAGGGGCCGTCAGATCCCAGCGGGGCAGGCGCAGACCTGCGGCCCGCAGCGCATCGGCCGTCCAGCTGTTGCAGGTATAGAAAGCCGTATAGCGGCCGCGTGCACGGTAAAACCGGGCATCTGATCCCCAGCCATCGCCCACGGTCTGGAGCTTTCCCGCCGAGTCGCAGGCAAAACTGCGGGCCACAAACTGGTGCAAGGCTTCGAAACCGCCCGAATCGAGCCTCAGCTCGATGAAGGTTTCGCTGCGCGACCAGTCCTCGCGGGCGGCTTCGGTCAGAGGCCGCACGTGCAGCACCGTGGGCGTGGGCCAGAACAAGGCTTTGAGGGTAAGGCCAAGCGGCGGGTCGCCGGGCGTAGTGAAGTAGGCACTGTCGCCCCACGAGCAGTCATACCAGCGGGCCTCGGGGTGGGGCGGCAGGCCGGGATGAGGTACGCGAGGCAGCAGCAGGGCGGTGTGGAAGCCATTGCTGCGGAACCACAGGGAAGGCTGTGAACGGAGGTATGACCTCGAGTCGTCGGCCAGCAGCACCACTGAAAGAGCGAGCAGCACCACTCCGCTGGCGTGCTGGCGCACGCGGCGCATCATTTTATTTTGCAGGCTCGAAGCCCAATGAAACGCTGTTGATGCAGTAGCGCAGCCCCGTAGGTCGGGGGCCGTCGGGAAAGACGTGGCCCAGGTGGGCACCGCAGCGGCTGCAATGCACCTCGGTACGCACCATGCCGTAGGAGCGGTCGGTTTCTTCTTCGACGGCCTGCGGAGCGATGGGGCGCGTGTAGCTGGGCCAGCCGGTGCCCGAATCGAACTTGTCGTCCGAAGCAAAAAGGGGCTGCCCGCAGCAAATGCAGGTATAGGTTCCGCGTTCGTGGTGGTTGTAATACAGGCCGGTGAAGGCGCGTTCGGTACCTTTGCGGCGGGTTACTTGGTAGGCCAGCGGATCGAGCTGGGCCTGCCACTCGGCGTCGCTTTTCTGGACGGGGTACCGCTTGCCGGTGGGTTGCTGGGTGGTTTCGGGATCGAGCATCGCAGGGGTGCTGGGGGATGAGTCGGCGGGACGGGGCCGCACGATCAGCCAGAGGATCGCGCCTGCCACTGCCAGCAGCATCAGGTATTGGAGCAGAAAGCGCATGACTGATCAATTGCTGCCTGTTTAACGAAGAATTCGGGCACTGGGTTTCAGAAGGCAAGCCCCCAAAGGGGTCTCATTTGATCTGCACTTTATTCTTATAGAAAGCTACGTAATCCTTGATGTGGGCGGCATCGGGTTTGGGATCGGGGTAGTACCAGGCGGCATTCTCGATCACCTCGTCGCCCACGCGCACGTGGTAGTACGAGGCCCGGCCTTTCCAGCCGCAGACGGTGTGATGATCCGAGGGCAAAAAATGCGCCCGAATCAGTGCATCGGGCGGGAAATAGTGGTTGCCTTCGACCTGGATAGTAGATTCACTGCTGGCCAGGAGCTGATCCTGATGATAGACTTGGGGCATGGGACTGGGCTAAAAAAGTCAGGGAATACTTTTGCTTTTTACCCCAAAAAACGCGTTCAGGTTCCCGCAGCCGCCTGAGAAGCCACGGCCAATCGATCGATAATCTGTCCGATGGCTTCGCGCAGGCGCGGCCAGGGACTTTCGTATTTGTGCAGGGAAATGATGGCTACATGCAGACTCCGGTCGAGGGGCACGCAGTCGCGCAGGCGGCGGTGCTCGAGTCGCCAGCCTTCGCGCAGGCGGCGGCGGTAGCGGTTGCGGTCGTGAGCGCGGCGGTGAATGCGCTTGGGTACGATGAAGGCCACGCGCAGGGGGGCTTCATCGGGCCGCCGTAGACTCAGGCGGTACTGCACCTTAAGGCCTGCCACATAAAACGACTGGCCCTCGCTGAAAAGCAGGCGCAGGTTATCGCGCCCGCAGAGGCGCAGGGCCTTGGGGAAGCGCAGTGGCGACTGGGGCTGAGTGATTTCAGGCGCAATGGCAGGGAAACTGGTCAGAGCGTCAGGCTCAGTACTTGTGGCGCGGCTCGTCGCTGACGGTCAGTTTCCAGCGGCCTTTGGCGCGGCGGCTGGCCAGCACTTTACGGCCGTTGCGCGTGCTCATGCGCTGGCGGAAGCCGTGCTTGTTGGCACGGCGGCGGCGGCTCGGTTGGAAGGTGCGTTTCATCGGATGCCAGGTCGTTACCTGTACTTACTTCTATGTAAACTGAGCAACGCGCAGGAGCTCTACAGGGCTTGGGCCACCGGAGGTGGCTGGCGTTGGGGCAGCAAAAATAGCAAAGTAGCCGTAAAAATACAGGAAGCAGGCTGCTTTTTTTGGCGAACCCAGCGCGGCTGCGTACCTTTGCGTTCATTTTTGCCGACCACCCTGCATGTGGTCGGACGCGCGTGTGCCATGAGCAAAAGCAAAATCCAGGAAAGCCAGACCACCGACGAGCTTAACCCGACCGAGGAAGCGATCGAGTTCGAGGAAATAGACCCCCGCCGCGGTTCATCGCAGGAACGCGTCAGCGGTTCGCTTCAGAAAAACCGGGTACTTATCGGGGGCATCCTTGGCGGCATCGTCTTGCTGGTGGGCGGCTACTTCATCTACGACTACCTGCAAACCCAGAAACAGGAAGAGGCCGAAAAGCAGCTCTTCATGCCTTTCAAATCCTACGAGAAGGACTCGCTGGCCCAGGCCATCGGTGGAACCGGCCAGTTTCCGGGCCTCAAGCGCATGGCCGAAAACTACAGCGGCACCCAGGCCGGCGAACTGGCCCAGTACATGCTGGGCACCGCCTACCTGGCCCAAGGCAAAATCAAGGAAGGAGCCAGCGAAATCGAGGACTTCCGCAAGCCCAAGGATAACCTGGTCTCGGCCAGTGCCTACTCGGCTCTAGGCTACGCCTACGAGGAACAGGGCCAGTTCGAGGAAGCCGCCCGGTACTACCTCAAGGCTGCCGACGTGATGCCCAACGAGCACACCTCGCCCGAGTTCCTGCATCAGGCCGCCCTCTGCTACCTCGAAGCCAACAACAAAGAAAAGGCCGCCTCCATTTTCCGCGACCTCAAGCGCAAATACCCCCTGAGCGAGAAGGGCCAGCAGGCCGACAAGTACCTCGCCCAGGTCAGCCAGTAAACCCTCTTTTTTGAAACGATCCGATGTCTGCCGACGGCCACGAAGCAGCCCCCTACAACCCGACGACCGACCACGGCAGCACCCGTATTGCCCTCGTTACGGCAGCCTGGCACGCCGACATCGTAGACCAGCTCCACGACACCGCTGCCGCTGAACTCGAACGCCTGGGCATCGGTACCGACCGACAGGAGCGGCTGTCGGTACCGGGCACTTTCGAGATTCCGCTTGCAGCCCGCTGGGTGCTGGGGCGGGTCGATGCCGTACTGTGCTTCGGCTGCGTCATTCAGGGCGAAACCCGCCACAACGAATACATCAACCAGTCGGTCTTTTCAGCCTTGCAAAGCCTGATGCTGGGCACAGGCAAACCCGTGATCAACGGCATCCTGACGACCCACACCCGCGAACAGGCCCTGGCCCGCGTCCACGGTCCCGTAGGCTGGAAGGGCATCGAATGCGCCCGGGCCGCTCTGCAGCTCATCGACCTGCAGCGATCGCAAGCCGACAAAGGCCGCCCCCCCGTGGGCCTGCGCCTCGACTGACGGGCCTCGGTGGCGGCGTGCCAAGCAAGGCACCACCGCCACCAAGGCCGCCGATTAAACCCCTAGAGGCCGGGTTATAGGCCGCCCCGCTCGTCGACGGAACCCCGATCGAATCTGTGGGTTGTGTGCGGCCTTTCGCACAGGTCAACGGACGTCTGCAAAAAAATCCTAACTTGCTACGTTAAAGCCTCGCAGCTTCTGACCCCAACCTCGGCAACCCGTACCCCACAAACCCCATGGATTCACTGAGCTACCTGACCAACGGCGGCATCGACTATGTAGATGCCCTGTACAAGGATTACCAGCACGCGCCCGAGTCGGTCGCCCCTGAGTGGCGGCGGTTCTTCGAGGGCTTCGAGCTGGGCCAGCAGCACTACGGCCAGGCCCCCACCAACGGTCAGGCTGCCCCCAGCAGCGACCAGGTGAGCAAGGAACTGAGCGTGATGAACCTGATCCTGGCCTACCGCTCGCGCGGCCACCAGTTCGCCAAGCTCAACCCCATCCTCGATGACCCCACCCCCCAGCCGACGCTGGCTCTTGAGAACTTCGGCCTGAGCGAGGCCGACCTCGATACCGTCTTTGGCGCGGGTCATGAAGTGGGCCTCGGGCCGGTCAAACTTCGCGACCTGGTGCAGCACCTTGAAGCCACGTACTGCCGCACCATCGGTGCCGAATACCTCTTCGTGCGCCAGCCCGAGCGCATCAACTGGCTCAAGGCACGCATGGAGCGCGAACAGAACCGGCCCCGCTTCACAGCCGAGCAGAAAAAGACGATCCTGCGGCGCATCGGACAGGCCAACACCTTCGAAACCTTCCTCCACCGCAAGTTCGTAGGCCAGAAACGCTTTTCGCTCGAAGGAGCCGAAGCCATCATCCCAGCCCTCAACACGACCATCGAACACGGAGCCGAACTGGGCATCCGCGAATTCGTGCTGGGCATGGCCCACCGTGGCCGCCTCAACGTCCTGACCAACGTCCTGCGCAAGGAATACGACAACGTGTTCTCCGAATTTGCAGGCCGCTTCCTGAGCGACAACGTCTTCGATGGCGACGTGAAATACCACCTGGGTTTCTCGTCCGACATCGAAACCGCCACCGGCAAGTCGGTACACCTGAGTCTGGTGCCCAACCCCTCGCACCTGGAAGCTGTAAACCCCGTGGTCGAAGGCGTGGTTCGGGCAAAAATTGACCGCATCTACGGCGGCGACAACCGCGTGGCCTGCCCCATCCTGATCCACGGCGATGCCTCGCTGGCAGGCCAGGGGGTGGTCTACGAAGTGATCCAGATGCAGGACCTGGAGGGCTACCGCACGGGCGGCACCGTGCACCTGGTCATCAACAACCAGGTCGGTTTTACGACCGACCCCAAGGACTCGCGTTCGAGCACCTACTGCACCGACGTGGCCAAGGTTACGCTCAGCCCCGTTTTTCACGTCAACGGCGACGACATCGAAGCCGTGGTATACGTAACGCGTCTGGCTCTGGAGTACCGCCAGACCTTCGGCAGCGATGTCTTTGTCGACATCGTCTGCTACCGCAAATACGGCCACAACGAAGGCGACGAGCCGCGCTACTCGCAGCCCGTCATGTACGAAGCCATCGCGAGGCACCCTTCCCCCTTCGACATCTACGCCAAACAGCTGCTGGACGAAGGGATCATCGATACGGCCTACCTCGAAAAACTCAAAAAAGAGCTTTCCGATCACCTGGATAAAGAACTGGAAGAATCGAAAGTCAATACCTATGAACTGGGTGCCAAACCCAGACGATCATGGGATGGCATCGACTTCTACAATGATCACGAACTGGAACCCAACCCCAACACGCGCGTAGCCGGCCATGTGCTGCAACACATTGCCGAACGTGTAACAGCCATACCCCAGCATCTGAACCTGCACCGCAACATCAGCCGCCTGCTCGAAGAGCGGCGCAAAATGGTGCTCGAAACCGACAAAATCGACTGGGGCATGGGCGAAACGCTGGCCTATGGCTCGCTGCTGCTCGAAGGCTACGGCGTGCGCCTCAGCGGTCAGGATGCCATCCGCGGTACCTTCTCGCACCGGCACGCAGCCGTACGCGACATGACTACCGGCGAAGCCTACTACCCCCTGCATAATCTGGCCGACAACCAGGGCCGCTTCGAGGTCTACAACTCGCACCTCTCGGAATTTGCCGTCATGGGCTTCGAGTTCGGCTACGCCTCGGCAGCCCCCAACACCCTGACCATCTGGGAAGCCCAGTACGGGGACTTCGTCAACGGCGCGCAGATCATCATCGACCAGTTCCTGACGGCCACCAAAACCAAGTGGCAGCGCATGAACGGTCTGGTGCTGCTCCTGCCCCACGGCTACGAGGGCGGCGGCCCCGAGCACTCGAGTGCCCGCATGGAACGCTTCCTCACGCTCTGCGCCGAGAACAACATGTTCGTCTGCAACCTGACGACCCCCGCCCAGCTCTTCCATGCTTTCCGCCGCCAGCTGCTGGCCACCAGCCGCCGGCCGCTGGTCATCTTCTCGCCCAAAAGTCTGCTGCGCCACCCGCACTGCTTTTCGTCGCTCAGCGATTTCACCGAAGGCAGCTTCCGCGAAATCATCGACGACCCGAACGCCAACCCCAAAAAAGTAAAGCGGCTCATCTTCTGCCAGGGCAAAATCTACTACGAGCTGCTCGAACAGCAGCAGAAACACAGCCTCGACGAAGTGGCCATCGTGCGCATCGAGCAGCTCTACCCGCTGGTCGAAGACCAGTTCGTCGAAATTCTGAAAAAATACAATAAAGCCAAAGAATACATCTGGGCACAGGAGGAACCCATCAACATGGGCGCATTTGTCCACATCTACTATCACTACAACGAAACACTGCGCCGGACAGTCAAGGGGGCCGAGTTCCAGGGCGTGGGCCGCAAAGCGTCAGCCAGTCCCGCGACCGCTTCGACCAGCCTCCACAACCAGCAGCAGGAAGAAATCATCCGCAAGGCCCTCGACCTGGCGGTACCCGAAAAGGTTACGGCCTGATACCGGCTTGCAGGCTTTTTTTGAATTCAGACGATCCGCCGCACCGACTCCGGTGCGGCTTCTTTTTGGAACCTCCCGCGGGCAGAGAGGCTCCACCCGATGCCCTTTACTTTTTACTTTCAGGCACCTGGCAGGCATAGACCAGAACGAAGGGCTGGCCCGCCTAGGCTACTCCACCACCAGCGAAGCCCCTGCCGCCAGCCGGTCCATGAACGCACGCGCCACGGGCAAGGTGCCCGCATCGCCATGCACCTGCCGCTCCTGCTTGAAAGGAACGGCACCCGCACCCACAAACAGTGAATCGAGTTCCAGCTCCACGTTGTAGTGATGAATGCCCGTGGGAGCGACCAGCAAGCGGTGCTCCGGAGCCGAAAAGCTGAGCTGACGGCCCAGATCGTTGGCCCCCGGGTGGTAGGCAAAGCTTTCCCGCTGGGAGCCGTCGCCCGCAGGGCTGACATCGATCAGCCCCTCGCACATGGCAAAACGGTAGCCGGTCTTCCAGGTCCAGAACATGCCGCGCAAAGCACTGAGGGGGTGCTCGGGGCCAAAGCGGCTGGGGTCGGAGGCATTTTGCAGGCTGTCGAGGCCCAGACGCAGGCGCAGGCCCCGGTACTCGCCGACGGGCACGCGGTACTCAAGGATGGCCCCCGGCCCATGGGCCACCTTGCCCGCCGGCCCAGGATCGAGATCGATCAGTTCGACCCGCGAGAGCGTGTCGATGCGGCCATCGGCGTGCAGCAATTCGATATCCGTTACATAGAACCTGAACAGATCGAGCTGCCAGGGCCGGCCATCGGGCAGCTGCAGGGGCGAGCCGGGTGCAAAGAGGGCGCGGTCGGCATAGCCCAGAAACTTGATTTCGAGCAAACCCGTGTTGGAGTTGAGGGGCACAGGAGCTTCGGGCTGCTGCTTGGCACAGCCCGACAGCAGGAAGAAAGCGGCCCAAGCCGCAAAAGCTAGTTTCAACATCGATTGAGGCAGCAATTTCAAAAGGCTGGTCTAAAATAAAACACGAACGGGCCTGCAAACATCCACTACAGGGCCTATTTACCAACCTGCAGACCTACCAAGAGGATGTCGTCGGTCTGCTGGCCGCCGCCGATCCAGTCACGGATATGAGCCAGCAGGTTTGTTTGTAACTCGGACAGCGAAGCCGAACCGGCATCGAGAATCGATTCGCGTAGGCGGGCAGGGGTAAACTTGCGGGTCTGGGGGCCGCCAAACTGATCGACAATGCCGTCGGAAAAGAGAAAAATACGGTCGCCGGCTTCGACGGTTCGGGTGTGGAGGCTGAAAGAGAAATCGATGGCCGTATGGCCGCCGACAGACATTTTGTCGGATCGGACTTCCTCCAGCTGGCCGCTGTGCCAGTACCAGAGGGGGCGGTTGGCACCGGCAAAGGCCAGCTCGTGGGTAACGGGATTGAAAGCACAGAGGGCGACATCCATGCCATCGAGGATGTCGCCTTGCGAGGTGCCCAGCTTGGAAATAAGCTGCTGGTTGACATGCGTGAGCCAGTGTGCGGGGCTTTCGCGGGGCCAGGTGCGGGCGGCAGTATCCAACAGATTCTGGGCCAGCACCGACATCATGGCCCCAGGCACGCCGTGGCCCGTGCAGTCGGCGACAGCGAAGGCGATGCGCCCCCCCAGATCGGCCAGCCAGAAGAAATCGCCGCTGACGATGTCTTTGGGCTTGTAAATGAAGCAGAAATCAGCAAAAACCGTAGCGAGCTGCGCGGGATCGGGGTTGAGG
>CALDDN010000028.1 GCA_937936615.1 uncultured Bacteroidia bacterium
CGTTTCGAGGCGCAGGGCATAGAGACCACGGGCCCAGGCCGCGATATCGAGTTCGACAGCGGACGTTTCGACGCGCTGGCTCGCCACGACACGCCCCGCCGCATCGACGACCGTCAGGCGGGCCGCTTCGCCAGCAGGCCAGTGGAGGATACAATGGTCGGTGGCGGGGTTGGGGTAGACGAGCAGTGGGGCATGCTGGGGCACCAGCTGGCCGCGGGCCGTTCCCCCGGCTTCGTAGTTCAGGAGCCAGCCTTGAGCCACGCCCGAGCCATCGGTAACGAAGCGCACCAGTGCCACCCCTTCAGGTACCAGCAGCGGTTCGGGCAGGCGACGGCCGCTGTGGCGCAGCAGGCGGTTGGCCTCCAGGGGCTGATCGCCCCGGTAGATGTCCACATAATCGGCTGCCGAGTGGGTCTCAAAGAAGTCAAACTGCAGGTTGAGGGACGAAGCCCCCGGCGGAGCAATGAGCCATTCGCACTCGAGGTTGTTGGTATAGAAGCCATCGCGCTCTTTGTCGGCGACGAAGCCTTGGCTCTGGGTCAGGGTCTGGCGGCCGCTGCACGAGGGGTCGGGTTCGGGCCAGGTGTAGCGCAGCCGCCAGCCGGCTGCCGTGCGCATGCGGTTGGTACGGAAGAGCAGGGTTACGGCATCGGCTTCGACCTCCAAGGGCGGGGGCAGACGGTTGCCCGTGTAAACCCCCAGCATTCGCCCGTTGCGCCCGACGCCCTCGTGAATGGTCAGGGCATCGAGAATGATATCGATGTCCAGCTGCTCGAAATCAATGCGCAGAGGCTGAGGTTCGCCGGTGGGGCTGAGCAGCAGCCATTCGCAGTCCAGGTCGTTGTCGTAGTCGCGGTCGGGGCCGCTGCCGTCCTCGATCGTGCCGCTGACATCGGTAACGATCTGGCGGCCCGAGCAGGTGGGACGGTTTTGAACGCTTTCGTAGCGCAGGGTCCAGCCCGGGCCGAAGCCCGATCGGTTTTGGAAGACAACCAGGGCCGCGCCGCCGCTCGTGAAAACCGGGGCAGGCCGCTGACCCGGAGGGTATACGCCGATGATCTCAGAATCGCGCGTAGGCCCGTCGTAAATGGTGATGAGGCCCTCACTCATGAATCCGAGGTCGAAGTCGGTGAATTCGAGACGCAGGAAGCGGGCCGGCGGGGTCGGTTCGATGAGCCACTCGCAGTCGAGGCCCGAAGTAAAATCGCGGTCGGGGCCGCTGCCGTCATCGAAACTGCCGCTGGGGGCTGTCAGGCGGGTCTGGCCCTTGCAGGTCGGTTCAGGTTCCAGCCAGCGGTAGCGCAGCCGCCAGCCGGCGTCGTTGATGCTCTCGTCCGTCCGGAAAACGATCAGGGCAGCCATGGTCGGAAACTCCAGCACCTCGGGCAGCGTAGTGCCCGAAAACGAGGCGATCAGCGGCGATTCGGTGTCGAAGCCGTTGTAGATTTCGACCACGTCGCGGCGGGCCTGGGTACGGAACTCGTCGAACTCGATGCGCAGCAGGCCCTGCATCCACACGGGGTTGAGCAGCTGCCAGCGGCAGTCGAGGTTGTCGCTGTAGTTGGCGGGGCCGCTGCCGTCCTCGATCGTGCCTTCGGGTTCGAAGAGCTGCTGCCGGCCCGAACAGGTAGGCCGCTCATCGACGCTGCGGTAGCGCAGGGTCCAGCCTATACCCCCTTGGCCGAGGCTGCTGAAAAGTACGCGGGCCGTACCCTGAGTCGTAAAGAGCGGCCCCTCGGGCGGTGAAAAGGAATTGAAAACCTGCAACAGCGGGGCATCGGGGGCCAGGCCGTCGTAGACCGATACCGTAGCACCAAAGTCGACATCAAAATCCTCAAAATCGAGGCGCAGGTAGCGGGCAGGTACTGCCGGTTCGATGAGCCATTCGCAGTACAGAGAACCGGTGTAGGGGCGGTCGGGGCCGCTGCCATCATCGAAAACCCCTTCCGATTCGGTCAGGCGAGTCTGGCCCTCGCAGGTCGGTTCGGGCATCTCCCAGCGGTAGTTGAGCCGCCAGCCCTCGTCGCTATTCTGCTCGTCGCTGCGAAAAACGATGAGCACGGCCTCGGCCTCGAATTCGAGGACATCGGGCAGGCGCGTGCCCGAGAACGACGCCACCAGCGGCGATTCGCGGTCGAAGCCGTTGTAGATTTCGACCACATCACGACCTTCCTCGGTACGGAAACGGTCGAAGTCGAGGCGCACCGGAGCCAGCCCCCCGATCGGATTGAAGAGCAGCCACTCGCAATCGAGGTTGGCGGTGTAAGGGCCGCCCAGTTCGATGCTGCCGGCCGGTTCGAAAAAGGATTGCTGGCCCTCGCAGGTGGGCAGCTCGTCGAGGCTGCGGTAGCTCAGCATCCAGCCCTCGTCGGTGCCGCGGCTGTTGGTGACAAACCGGACCAGGGCTGTGCCCTGAGTCGTAAAAAGGATCTCGTCCCGCATAAAGCCCGAAAACTGGCCCAGAATAGGACTTTCGGTCGTTGGACCGTCGTAAATGGTAACCACATCGGCTTCCGGCTCGGTCATGAATTCGAGGAATTGGAGCCGCAGGATACGGGCACCAGGCGGCTGGATGAGCCACCGGCAATCGAGGTTGTTGGAATACTGGCGACGGCCGCTGCCGTCATCAAAGGTACCGCTGGGTTCGGTCAGGGTTCGGGTGCCGCTGCAGGTTTGGGCTTCAGCCCGTAGCACCGCCACCACTACCAGCCAGCCAATGAGAAACAGCTTGCGCATGGCTCAGAAAATCAAGAGTAATGATTAATGATTAATGAAAACGGATAATCTTAAGGGTGAAGCTTGGTCTTTCAATCGTGAAATGGAGGGAAGGGCAGTATCCACGATATTCGAAGGGCAAATTTACGCAGGGAACGTGGCTCGACGAAGCATCGACCGCAGACAAGTACCATCCCGGTACCGGCTACCTCATTCGTAGCAGCGGGTGCAGCCAGGCAGATTATGTATTGATGTGATCATTTTTTTAATAAAAAAAATATCGGCAGGCCTCTCCCAGGCCTGCCGATCTCCAGACAGTCAGCCAGAAGAGTCGAACTCAGGGCTTGAGCAGGCGGCCCGTGTAGAGCCTGCCGCTCGCCGTTTCGAGGCGCAGGGCATAGAGACCACGGGCCCAGGCCGCGATATCGAGTTCGACAGCGGACGTTTCGACGCGCTGGCTCGCCACGACACGCCCC
>CALDDN010000029.1 GCA_937936615.1 uncultured Bacteroidia bacterium
CGCGGACGTCCCGGACAGAAAGCACTCTTCTATCCCGACAACCATAAGCTCGAAGCCGTCTGGACGGTCATTCCGGCCATCGGTATATCGGTCATGGTCATCTACGGTGTTACCATCTGGACGCATATCAACGACCCCGCACACGCCGAGGGGCCTGATGTCATCAATCTGGAAATAGTAGGCGAACAGTTCCAGTGGCGGCTTCGCTACCCGGGTCAGGACAAGCAGCTGGGCAAGCACGAGTTCCGTCTCATTTCAGCCGAAAATCCGGTGGGGGTGGATACCAAGGACGGCAAAGCGATGGACGATGTCGTACCCATTGCCAAGGAAATCCATCTGCCGGTCGGTGCAAAAGTCAACCTGAACATCCGCGCCAAAGACGTGCTCCACGGCGTGTACATGCCCCAGTTTCGGGTCAACCTCTACGCCGTACCCGGTGCGCCTGCCAACTTCGCCTTCAAGCCAACCAAAACCACGGCAGAAATGCGCAAAGAGACCGGCAATCCCAATTTCAACTACGAATTGGCGTGCTCGCAGCTCTGCGGCTCGGCCCACTGGAACATGCGGGCGATTATTATCGTAGAGAGCCAGGAAGAATACAACAAGTGGCTGGCTGAACAGCCGACCATAGCCTCGATTATGATGCCATCGCCCCCCGCACTTGGCGAAGACGCCCAAGCTTCAGCCGTCCGCCCCTGACAACTCCCCAATTACTTGAAATAATCCTGAATCCTAATTTCAATCATATCCCATGGCTGCAGAATTGACGCACGGCACCGCCACGGCCCACGACGTGCACGCCGGCCATCATGCGCACGACGACCACGCGCATGAACACCACCACAAGGATACCTTCTGGACGAAGTACGTCTTCAGCCAGGACCACAAAATGATCGCCAAGCAGTTCCTGATCACCGGCATGATCATGGGCTTTATTGGCGGTCTGATGTCGGTCATTTTTCGCATCCAGCTCGCCTATCCGGGCGAATCCTTTCCCATTCTGGAAAGTATTTTAGGCAAATGGGCACCGGGCGGCGTACTCGATCCCAATTTCTACATGGCTCTGGTAACGCTGCACGGTACGATCATGGTGTTTTTCGTACTGACGGCAGGCCTGAGCGGTACCTTCAGTAACCTGCTCATTCCGCTGCAAATCGGTGCGCGGGATATGGCCTCGCCTTTCATGAACATGCTCTCGTACTGGTTTTTCTTCCTCTCGTCGGTGGTGATGATCATCTCGATCTTTATCGAGACAGGCCCTGCGGCTGCTGGCTGGACGGTCTATCCCCCGCTGAGTGCGCTGCCTCAAGCCATGCCGGGGTCGGGCCTGGGTATGACCCTCTGGCTGGTGAGTATGGTACTCTTCATTGCCTCGGTGCTGCTCGGTGGCCTGAACTACGTTACGACCGTCCTCAACATGCGCACCAAAGGCATGACCATGACCCGCATGCCGCTGACAGTTTGGGCCTTCCTGCTGACGGCTATCGTGGGCATTATTTCGTTCCCGGTGCTGGTCTCAGCCTGCGTGCTGCTGATTTTTGACCGCAGCCTGGGTACGAGCTTCTATCTGTCGGAAATCTATGTCTCGGGTATGCATCTGCCCAACGAGGGCGGCAGTGTGGTTCTTTACCAGCACCTGTTCTGGTTCCTGGGCCACCCCGAAGTATACATCATCCTGATGCCGGCCCTGGGCATCACCTCGCAGGTCATCGCGACCAATGCCCGCAAGCCCATTTTTGGCTACCGCGCCATGATCGGCTCGCTGCTTGGCATTTCGCTGCTCTCGTTCATCGTGTGGGGACACCACATGTTCGTTTCGGGCATGAATCCGTTCCTGGGAACGATCTTCGTCATAGCTACAGTCATCATCGCCATTCCTTCGGCGGTCAAGACGTTCAACTACCTGGCTACGCTCTGGCGGGGCAACCTGCAGTTTACACCGGCGATGATGTTTGCCGTGGGTCTGGTTTCGCTCTTCGTGGCGGGCGGTCTGACGGGCCTTTACCTGGCAAACGCCCCGATGGATGTGCCGCTGCACAACACCTACTTTGTAGTCGCGCACTTCCACATTGTGATGGGTGCCTCGGCCATGTTCGGGATGTTCTCGGGCGTTTACCACTGGTTCCCGCGCATGTTCGGGCGCATGATGAACAAGCAGCTGGGCTACGTCCACTTCTGGCTGACCTTTGCCTCGGCCTATCTGGTGTTTTTCCCGATGCACTTCATTGGTCTGGCCGGTGTTCCGCGTCGCTACTACGCCTTTACCGAGTTCGACCTCGGCTCCTATTTCATGGATCTGAATGTCCTGATCACCATCGGGGCCATCATCGGCGTGGGGGCGCAGTTCATTTTTGCCTACAACTTTATCACGAGTGCCCTCTGGGGCCGTCGTGCACCTAAAAACCCCTGGAAATCGAACACCCTGGAGTGGACCGCTCCCGTCGAGCACCTGCACGGCAACTGGCCGGGGGAAATTCCGACGGTACACCGCTGGCCCTACGACTACAGCCGTCCCGATGCGCCGGTCGACTACCTGCCCCAGCACATCAGCGACGAGCAGCTGGCCGCCGGCTACAAATACTGGCTGGAGGATCAGGACGAGAGCGATCACGGCTCCGGTGGCGGCGAACCCGATTCGCCGCCGGTAACCGATCCGCCGGTGGTTGACAAGACACCGGAACGGGTCTATCGCCGCCCCGAATCGAGCGATCCGGCCTCCGAGGGCGCGGCCTGAATCTGACACAAAAACAAAGGGGGCGGCAACGCCCCTTTTTTTACGCTCAATCCATGTCCGAATCCAAAACAGTTTCTGCAGTGCCACGCGGCCTCTGGAGTGCGAGTTTTCGGGCGGCCCGCCTGACCGATGCCGCCGAACGCCGCTACCGGCTGGTGGGCCTGCTGACCATCGGTCTGGTTTTTCTGGTAATTCTGGCGGGTGGTATTGTGCGGGCAACGGGTAGCGGCATGGGCTGCCCCGACTGGCCCAAGTGCTTCGGCAGCTGGGTACCGCCCACGCACGAGAGCCAGCTTCCGTCCGACTACCAGACCCGCTACAACGTCCACGGCCACGGGGTCGAACCTTTCAACGCCGCCAAAACCTGGACCGAATACATCAACCGCCTGCTGGGGGCCCTGTCCGGAGTTTTGGTCTTTGGGCTGGTGCTGGCTGCCGTGCCGCTGCGCACGCGCACGCTCCTGCCACTGGCCCTTGCGGGTATCGCCTTCGTGCTGATGGCCTTTCAGGGCTGGCTGGGAGCGCAGGTGGTCGATTCCAATCTGGCACCTTATATGGTGAGCCTGCATATGCTGGTGGCCCTTGTGATCCAGTTTATTCTGGTGGCGGCGGTGGCGTGGCGCACTACTCCCGTGCTGGATGTGCCTCTGCGTCGGCTGGGCCTGCTGCGGTCAGCTACGCTGGCCTTTCTGCTGCTGGTGCTGGCGCAGATTCTGCTGGGCACCCGGGTGCGTGAGGCCGTCGATGTGGCCGCCCTCGAAATTTCAGACCGGGCCGGCTGGGTCGATGGGCTGGGCCTCGTTTACTATGTGCATCGTTCTTTTTCGATCCTGCTGGTATCAGGGAGCGTGGGCTTGGGCTGGCTCCTGTATGAGTATACACGCCAGTTGGGACACCTGTACTACATGGTATCGGTTCTCTTTATGCTGCTGGCTGCAGAAGTGCTGCTGGGTGTTGTGCTGGCCTACGCGGGCTTTCCGGCTTGGGCGCAGCCTTTGCACCTGCTTCTGGGCAGCGGGCTTGCGGTGGCGGTGTTCTTTATATTTATGGTACTTTTGAAGCAAAAACAAAGTCCGACCAACCGAACAAATCCTCTTTGATCCCAATTTGATCAGCCTGTGTTGAACGATAAAACACTGGAGCCTGCAGCTGCCGCAACGGTGGGCCTGCGGGTCTCGGATTATGTGCAGCTAGGCAAGCTGCGGCTCTCGCTCGTTGTCGTCTTCTCGGCGGGCATGGCCTATCTCATCGGCTCGCCCGAACCAACCGACTGGCTGGGCTTTCTGGCCCTGATATTCGGGGGGCTGTTGGTAACCCTGTCGGCCAATGCGTGGAACGAATTGATCGAAATCCGCACCGATGCCCTGATGGCCCGCACGGCCCAACGCCCGCTGCCGACGCGCCGCATGGCCCGTCGCGATGCCGTTCTCTTTGGACTGGGAGCGGGCCTGCTGGGGCTGCTGACCCTTGCCTTGGGGGCCAATCTGCTGTGTGGGGTGCTGGCCCTGCTCTCACTGCTGCTCTATGCAGCGGTCTATACCCCGCTCAAGCGGGTAGGGTCGATCTGCGTGCTGGTTGGGGCGGTGCCGGGTGCATTGCCAGTGGTGATTGGCTGGGCAGCAGCGCGGGGCAGTCTGGGACCCGAAGCCTGGCTGCTCTTTGCGCTGCAGTTTGTGTGGCAGCTGCCCCATTTTTTTGCCATTGCCTGGCTGGCGCACGACGAATACCGCAAGGCGGGTTTCTCGATGCTGCCCTGGGGCGGTTCGCGCAGCGATTTGAATGCGCTGACGGTGCTGCTCTACACACTCCTGCTGTTGCCGCTGGCCTGGATGCCGCAGGAAATCGGCCTGACGGGTCAGGGCGCAACCTATGCCCTGCTCTCTTTTGGCCTGCTTTTCACGGTGCAGGCCATTGGTCTGTGGGCGTACCAGACGCGCCGTTCGGCTCTGCAGCTCATGTTCGGATCGTTTCTCTACTTGCCCGCTGCACTCATCTCCATTCTGCTGGATCGAACGAACCTCTGATCCGCAGGACTTGTTTTATTGACTGACCCGATTTAATTTTTGTACCATGAGCCTGAGCCTCTCCACCAACCTGGCCGCCGAAGACCCGCGCCGCAGCTATGCCGTACGGTTCCTGATGATGTTGTACATCTTTTCGATGGTCATGATTTTTGCCGGTTTCACCAGTGCAATGATCGTGAGCATGAACGACAATATGCGCAACCAGTCGTGGCAGCATTTTACGATGCCGCTCACCTTTGGCCTGAGTACCGTGGTGGCCATAGCCAGCAGCCTGACTTTCTGGTGGGCCTACCGTGCCGCCAAGCGCGACCGCCTAGCCCAAATCAACCAAGGTCTGGTCGCTACCCTGGTGCTGGCCGTGCTGTTTCTGGCCCTGCAGTACATCGGCTTTGGCGAGCTTTACGAAGCAGGAGTCCGTTTTGTGGATAACAGTGCCAAATTAGGCACCAACGTCAAAGTCAACAACGTATCCGGTTCGTTTTTTCTGCTGCTGACGGGGGCGCATGCCGCCCACATCGTCGCAGGCATCGTGGTACTGATCGTGCAGATCATTCGCGCACTGATGTTCCGGATCAATGCCCGCCGTACGCAGGGCCTGTACCTGGCTGGGCTGTTCTGGCACGCGCTAACCGTTCTCTGGATTTATTTGTTCGTCTTTCTGTCGGTTATTTATTGAGAGCGATTGATAAAAAGACCCCATTGCTTAATTTAGCTTGCTGAATTTATCGGCACCCTCAGAATCATGGCCACTACAACGCTGACTCCCCAATCGCATTCTTCCGAACCCAAGGACTTGCAAGGCCCGTGGCAAGGTGGCGACGTGCTGCCCTTCGGCTCGCGCTACGGCAAGCTGATGATGTGGTTCTTCCTGCTTTCGGACGCCTTCACGTTCTCGGGGCTGCTGGTCTCCTATGGCCTGCTGCGCTACAGCCACGAGTACTGGCCCAACCCTGAAAAAGTTTTCTCCTCATTCCCGGGCATTGCAGACTACGGCTGGCCTCTCGTTTTTGTAGGTCTGATGACTTTCATCCTCATCATGTCCAGCGTAACGATGGTACTGGCAGTCGATGCGGGCCATAAACGCGACCAGAACAAGGTTACTCTCTACCTGTTCCTTACCATTCTGGGTGGCATCGCTTTTCTGGGCTGCCAGGCTGCCGAATGGACCCATATGATCATGGAAGGCGCAACGCTAAGCAGGAACCCCTTCGGGCCAAACTTTGACCCCGCCAACCACGTGCTTGACTTCAATAGCCCCCAAGTATTTGCCCAGCTTTTCTTTGGTATCACCGGTTTTCACGGTGCGCACGTATTCAGTGGCGTGATCATTCTGCTGGTGATTTTCAATAATGTCGTCAAAGGGGTTTACCAGCGCACCGGCGACTACGAAATGGTTGAAAAGGTCGGCCTCTATTGGCACTTTGTCGACCTGGTTTGGGTATTCGTTTTCACCCTTTTCTATCTGATCTGATCTGGTTGCTGAATATCCTTTATCTGACCTCAATCTAACCCTGATATGGAACACAGCGCAGCACACGGCCCCTCGGGCGACCACAGCCACGGCGGCGACCACCTCGAAGCGCACGGCTCGGTCTTCAAGCGCATCTGGGTACCGTTTTTCATTCTCTTCGGTCTGACGGCTCTCGAATTCCTGATTGCCTTCACCATGCCAAGCGGCCTGCTCCGTACCATCATCTTCCTGTTCCTGACCGTTCTCAAGGCTTTCTACATCATCGCCTACTTCATGCACATGAAGTTCGAGCGCATCGGCCTGGTTTATTCGGTCGGAATTCCCTTTCTGTTTGTCGTCTACCTGGTGATCTTGCTGCTCGTCGAAGGCGGCTACATCTACAATAACACGTATGGCGGATGACGCGCCAGACGGCGGTAACCTGCTCAAAGCTCGATTCAAGTTTTTCGCAGCCCTCATCATCCTGCTGCTTCCGCTGCTGATCTGGTTTATCATCGCCCAGTTCGGCGAAACGCGCTGCAAGCCCCTGATGATGGTCCACAACTACCTGCCCTCCGGCGACTCCGTAGCCCATACACTGCCCCGCTTTCAGCTGATCAACCAGCGGGGCGAGCCTTTCACCGACGATTCACTCCGCGGATACTATCACGTGGCAAGTTTCATCTTCACCACCTGCCCCGGTATCTGCATACCCATCACCGAGCACTTCGTCAGGCTTCAGGAAAAAGTCAAAGACGCTCCCGAGGTGCGCTTGGTATCCTACAGCGTCGATCCTGAAACCGATACCCCCGAGGTGTTGCGCAAATACGCCAACAAACACGCAGCCATCCCCTACAAGTGGACGTTCCTCACCGGCCCCGATTCGGTCATCCTGAGCGTGGTACGCGACGGCTACAAACAGTCGGCCCTCAAAACCCCCGACGGCCCCGAAAAGGTAACGCACTCCGGATTCCTCGTGCTGGTCGACAAGGACTTGCGTCCCCGAGGCTTCTACGATGTGCTCAACCCGCAGATCGGCAAAAAAGAGTTTGAACGGCTTGTCGAAGAAATCAACGTGCTGGGCTGCGAGTACAACGCCCGCAAATCGGACTGAACGGGAATCTGAAACCGCCCGCCGGCGTTAGAATTGATAATCACTTCGACCATGACCGACCGTATCTACCTGCCTCTGATCGGTACCATTTCGGTACTGGTTCCCATCGTAGTGGCTCTTCTGCTTTACATCCCGCCCCAAGGGTTGTTCGTCGACAGCTTCAACGTCCGGCTCCTGCCCCTGCTCAACGCCTGCCTCAATAGCGCGGTGAGCATCCTGCTGGTGGCAGGCTTCATTTTCATCCGCCGCCGCCAGATTGCCTACCACCGCACCTGCATGATCTCGGCCTTTATCCTATCGGCCCTGTTTCTGATCTCGTACGTGCTTTACCACCTGCAGACCGAATCGACCCCTTACGGGGGCGAGGGGGCCATCCGGTATGTATACTTTTTTGTTCTGCTGACGCACATCGTGCTGGCGGCGGGCGTGCTGCCACTGATCCTGCTGTCGGTGTACCGCGGCCTGGCGGGCCACTACGCCCAGCACCGGCGCATCGCCCGCTGGACCTTCCCGCTTTGGCTTTATGTCTCGGTAACGGGGGTGGTGGTCTACCTGATGATCTCGCCTTATTATCCGGCCTGAGGCCCTAGCGGCCCGTGTCCAGTACCTGACGGGCCACCCGCTGGCCACTCTCGATGGCTCCATGCACGGTGGCATAATAACCGCCGTTGTGGGTGTGCTCACCTGCAAAAAACAGCGAGTCGCGCACCGGCTGCTCGAATGCCATGGCCACGCCCGACGAACCCACCGAGGGATACGAGTACGCCCCGCCAATCCATTCCTCAGCCGACCAGTCCATCCAGATGTGAGCTTCGAGGTTGTCGGTGGCCTTGCCCGGGCCGAACATCGTATCCAAATCCTGCAGGATGCGTTGCACCCCCGCGCTCTCGCCGGCAGCGATGAGACTCTCGGCCAGCTCACCATGTACGAAGGCTGTCAGGTAGCGGTCTTCGCGTCCGCGGCCTACGGCAGTCGCCCAGTATTCGGGTATGGGGCCTGCGCCGTAAATCGAACCGGTATTGGGCTGCCAGAAGCCCCTCCGGAATTTGAGAATGACTTTCATGCCCGGGTCCATGCCCAGGCGGGCAATTGCGTTGCGGATACCTTCGGGCAGGCCCGGCTCAAAATTGATTTTATTGGCTTTGAGCACCGCCAGTGGAGCCGTAACGATGACGCGACGGTGGTTGAAGACACGGCCTTGGCGGTCGCGCAGCTCCACTGAACCGTCTTCGGCCAGGCGCACGTTGACAATGGGCGTGTTGCCCTGCACCAGCGGCAGCACCGATTCGAACTTGCGCTGCAGCACCTGCTGCATCGACTGGTCGGCCAGCAAAGCATCGGCTCCCGGATCGACACGGTTGGCATCGGCATCGACGCGGGCCTTGATACCGATGCGGCGCAGCGAGGTACCGTATTCGTTGGCCAGCACGGCGTTAAGCCAGGGCAGGGTGATGTCGGCCATGCCGCGTCCGCGCACCAGATCGAACATCGACTGGTCGGCACCACCCCATTCGTCGAGGTCTTCCAGCTCCTCGAACAGGGCCTGAGCCTGAGCAAACTCACGAACGGTTGCGGCCTGCTCCTCCGACCGCAGCAGTGGCGGCAGGAAGATGTAGTCCGTCCCTTCGATATCGACGTAGCGAGCACCGGCCTCGCGGACATAGCGACCGAGGATCGAATTGACTCCGTGGACTTCCTCGGCTCCCAGTTCGACCGGAAAATCGGCCCAACGCGTGAGGCTGCGCACGCGCCCGCCCCAGGTGTTGGCAGCTTCGTAGACTTTGACTTCGACCCCGCGGGCACGCAGGTCGAGGGCCGCCTGTAGACCTGCCGCACCGGCTCCGATGATGGCTACCGAGCCAACTTTGGCCGGATCGACCGGAGTACTCGGTCCTGGGGCGGGCTTGTCTTCCTCGTCGTCGCCCGAACAACCGCCCAGCAGCAGGCTGGGGGCAAGCATCAGACCCGTTGCACCCAAGGTCAAGGAGTGCAGGAAGCGGCGACGACTCCACCTTTCATCCAAGTGTGGGTTATTCTTCATGAGGCAATATAATCGATCAGGCGACTAAATTTTGTTCCAATTCGATGAGATGAAAAAAGCCGGCCCCGAAGCCGAGCAGATTACCGGTCAATCAAAGCTCAGCTTCCGAAACATCCAGGTAGCTGGTTTTTAGAATAAAAACCAAACTCCGAGTTTCATTTCTTTACAAACTGCCGAATACGGGAAGAATGCGTCGTTCGGCGCAGACCAGCCCGCACGAGAGCCTTTTCGTAGCGTTTCTCGTTTTCGGCGGCCGAGGCAAAGAGATCGACCACAGGACGCGGATAGTCCGTGCCGAGGCGCACACCCCAGCGGGTCTGCTCGTCGGGGGTCAAGAGCCAGGGTTCGTGAATGCGGTTGGCGGGCAGGCGGGCCAGTTCGGGCAGCCAGTGGCGGATGTAATCGCCCTGCGGGTCGTAGTCCTTACCCTGCTTCACGGGGTTAAAAAAACGGAAGCCCCGCGGGTCGGTACCCACAGCAGCGGCGTAGCTCCAGTTGCCGTAGTTCGAAGCCGGGTCGTAGTCGATGAGCAGGCTCTCGAACCACTCGGCCCCGCGCAGCCAGTCCAGGCCCAGGTTTTTGGTCAGGAAGCTGGCCACATTCTGCCGGCCTCGGTTGGACATGAAGCCCGTAGCGGCCAGCTCACGCATGTTTGCATCGATGAGCGGGAAGCCCGTACGGCCCTCGGTCCACGCAGTCCAGTGCGCCTCGTTGCGCTGCCAGTCGATGCGCAGGCCCCGCAGGCTGCTGCGCCGGAAAAGCCTGCCCCCGTGCTTGAGGGTCAAAAAATGGAAGAAGTCGCGCCACAGCAGTTCGAATACCAGCCAGTAAGTCGAATCGTTGCGCACGACCTGCCGTTCGTAGCGTTCGACCTCGGCATATATGAAGCGGGGCGAGAGGCAGCCCAAGGCCAGCCACGGCGAGAACTTGCTCGAAAAATTGGCTCCGAGCATACCGTTTCGCGTGTCCTTGTAGCGGCGCAGGCAGTCGTTGTGCCAGAAGTAGTCCTGCAGGCGACGCAGGCCGGCTGTTTCGCCCCCCCGAAAATCGAGCACCCCGCGCGGGTCGGGCGTTCGCGGGGCCACCCCCAGATCGGCCAGAGTCGGAATTGGGCCCGGCGGCAGGTCGTCGAGGCGAGGAGAGGGGACGGTTTCGGGTGTGGCAAAAGGTTCGCGAATGGCCGTATTGTTTTCGATGCGGCGGCGGAACTCAGTGAAGACCTCGGGCAGCTGTTTGAGGGAAAACGGCAGGTTGTTCGGGTGATACAGCGTATGGCCGTCGAAGGCGGCAGCCGATGCGCCAACTTCGCGCAGGGCCTGAGCAACGGCAGTCTCTATCGCCTGTTCTTCGGTGCCGGCGCAGCGGTGGTAGAACACCTGAGGGGCACCGGTAGCAGCGGCCAGCTGGGGCAGCACCGCTTCGGGATGACCGATTCGCACGATGAGATCGGAGCCGCGCTGGCGCAGCTGCTGCCGCAGGTCTTCGACAGCCTCGCGCAGGAACCGGGCACGGTAAGCCGCCGTACGCTCGAAGCCCTGACGCGTGCGGCCGAAAAAACGGGGATCGAAGATATAGACGGGAACTACATCGGCATCGCGGTCGAGGGCGGCGGCGAGGGCTTCATGGTCGTGCAGCCGCAGGTCGGTGCGGAACCACAGCAGAAGAGTCGGATGCATGGCGCGGAACGAGAGGCACTAAGGCTAACGGCAAGGCGGTGCCGAAAGTGCCGGCAGGCCTGCTGCTGCACGTCAAGAGTAGCCTTTCCTCCTTGGAAAGGCCTCAAGAAATGGATTGAAGCGCGTCAGATCTAACGTTTCCTGGGCTTGTAATTGAAGCTGCGGATACGGAATTCGGTGCGGCGGTTGGCCTGCTCGTCGCTGTCCGACAGCTCGGGATAGATCAGCGGCTGCGACTCACCGTAGCCGAAGGCTTCGAGCCGATCGAGCGGAATGCCTGCATCCTTGAGGTAGGTTACGACCGAGCGTGCCCGGCGGTCGCCCAGGCGAATGTTGTAGCGTTCGGTACCGTTGGTATCGGTGTGCGAGCCGATCTGGATGGTCATCGTGGGGTTGGCCTCAAGCAGGGCAACGAGCTTGTCGAGTTCGGCTTTCGACTCGGGCCGCAGGTCCGATTTGTCGAAGTCGTAGTAGATGTTTTGCAGGACGTAGGGCTGGTCGATCTGAATGCCTTCGAGGTAAATGTCGATATCCTGTTCGAGGTTGACCGGCCCACGGGTGGCGTCGACTTCAGACGTCGATACGAAGGCTTGGTTGGAAAGGTATTCGGGGGCCGTGGCCACGAGCTTGTAATCGAAGCCGTTTTCGAGGGGAAATTCGTAGTAAGCGTTCTGCTGCGTCTGGAAGGTATCGAGCGGCGTAATGGAGCCGTCGTTTTCGAGGCGGTAGAGGGTTACGGTAGCGAAGGGGATGGGCTGGCGTGTATCGCGGTCGCGCACATAGCCATGCACTGTAATGGGATAGTCGGGCCGGTAGATTTTTTTGATGCCGAAGATGTCATCGCGACCGATGCTGGGCGTGCGGTCGGAGGACAGGTAGCCGATCGAGTCCTGATGAATCCAGACCAGGGCGTAGTCGTCGTAGCTGGTATTGAGGGGATAGCCCATGTTTTCGGGATCGCTCCAGGTAGACTTTTCGCCTTCGACGCGGAACATGTCGAAACCACCCAGGCTTTTGCGGCCATTCGACGAGAAGTAGAGAGCCTTGCCGTCGGAACCGATGTAAGGGAAAAGCTCGTCGAACTCGGTATTGATCTTAGGTCCGCAGTTGACGGGCGCATTCCATTTGTCGCCGTTTTTGGTGGCGTACCAGATGTCCTTGCCGCCGTAGCCGCCCTCGCGGTCAGAGACAAAGTACATGATCTGGCCATCGGGCGAGAGGCAGGGCTGCATGTCCTGCGCGGCGACTTTCTTTTCCTTGCCCCGCGAGTTGACGATTTGTTTACGGGTAGTGTTGACGTCAGGCACTTTTTTCCGTCTGGACCACGACTTGCGCTCGTTATTGTATTCCGACATATAAATCTGGCAGCCCCATTTTCTTCCGATTCGACCCTCGCCGCAGATGGTGTAGTAGAGGATGGTACCCGTGGGATCGAGGCAGGGGGCACCGTCGTTGGCTTTGGTGTTGAGCCGCTTTTTGCCCAGGGCTTCGGGCTCGCCAAAAATGGAATCGCTCTCTACCTTGACGATATAGAGGTCGGAGTAGGGTTCGCCGGTGAAGGGATATACCCGCTTGACTTTTTTGACTTTACCCTTTTTCATGGGGGCGCGGTGCGAGGTAAAAATCAGGAAGGAATCGGCCTCGACGTTGAAAAGGGCTGTGCTGAAGTCGTTGTTCTCGGAATTGAAGGGCAAGGATTTGAACTCCCATTTGGGTTTTTCCTGCATCAGCTGGCGGGCCTCTTCGATGCCTTCGAGTTCGTAACGGGCTTGGCGGGTAAAAATGCCGTCGGCGGGCTGACGCTTGACGAACTCACGGAACTGGATTTCGGCTTCGTCGTAGCTGCCTATTTTTTTGAGGGCATTACCCAGATCGAAGTAGAGGGTATCGTTGCCGTCGGGGTCGATCTGGCGGGCTTGGTTGTAATATTGTATGGCCAGGTCTAGGTCTTCGGAATACCACTTGGCACGTCCCAGCTTGTAGGTCAGATCGAAGTTGGTGTTGTCGCGGCTATAGGCTTGTTCGTAAATCTTGGCAGCCTCGACCATTTCACGCCGTTGAAAGTGGCGGTCGCCCCTGCGGATGAGTCGCTTGACCTCGCGGACGGCTTCATCCCTGTCGGACTGCGACCGGGCTGGGGGCAATCCCACTCCACTCCAAAGGAGCAGCAGCGAGTATACCCATACCCATCGTCTCTTGCTGAACATCATGCTGTACGAGCCAAGTCTAAGTTTTTGCCCGCGCAAACATACGATTTTCAGCCGTTACGGGCAATTAGGCTAATTCCACAGCAACAACCAGCCCAACAAATCGGCCAGCAGCACGGCTATCGATGCCCAGACAAAAGCAGCTATCGTTACCCGGCTGACGCCCAAAGCCCCGCCGCTTGCCCGCAGACCCTGCCAGCAACCCAGCGAAGCCACCAAAAAGCCAAAAACAAGAGCTTTGCCCAGCCCCAGGCCCACATCCGAAGGCGTAACAAACTGCCGAACCGAAGCTGCAAACCGTGCCGGGCTCACTCCCAGACCCATCACCAGCACCGACCACGCCCCGAGAGTACCTGCCAGCGTCGCAATCCACGTCAGCAAGGGCAGAGCCAGCATACCCGCCACCACGCGCGGAAGCACCAGGTAGCGCAGCGGATCGATGGCCATCGACCGCAGCGCATCGATCTGCTCGGTGATGCGCATCGAGCCCAACTCGGCCGCCAGAGCCGCGCCAATGCGGCCCGCCAGCACCAGCCCCGTCAGCACCGGCCCTATTTCCATGCACAGCACCTTGACCACCTGCCCGCAGAGCAGGGCAATGGGAGCCAACCCCTCGACCTGGTAGGCTCCCTGCCACGCGATGATGGCCCCGGTAGAACCGCCCGTAAGCAGCACCAAGCCCACGGCCCGCGTGCCCAGCCGTTCCAGCTGATCGACCACGGCCCAGCGATCGGCCGGAAGCCAGCGCAGGCGGGCCAGCACCTCCAGCGCAAAGGCGGTGTAGTCGGCGGGCAGGTGCCACCATCGCCGTTCGGGCGGGTACATCGATTGCTTTTACTTGCGAAAATCGCCCAGAATTTCGTGAACATCGAGGCTGTAGCCGCAGCGGAAGTGCTTTTCAGGACAGGCAGCCCGCCCATGGATGCTGCAGGGACGGCATGCGAGGGGTTCCGAAGTACTGACGCAGCGACTGCCCGGACTCAGAGGCCCGAAGCCGAAATCGGGCACGGTCGAACAGTAGATCGCAGTCGTAGGTGCGCCCACGCCCGATGCCAGGTGCATGGGTGCACTGTCGTTGCAGAAAACCTGGGCAGCACCGGCCATCAGGGCCGCGCTTTGCAAGAGCGTAAGCTGGCCGGCCAGGTTCTCGCCGTGAATGTGCAGCATGGCCAGCTCCTGACACAGCTCGTATTCGGCGGCACTGCCCACCAGGTAGACCCGGTAGCTGGCCGAGAGCTGGCGCAGCAGTTCGGCCCACTTGGTGCGGGGCATCTGCTTGGTGAACCAGAGGGTGGCGGGCGCAACGACGATATAAGGGCCGCGCCGCGTATAGGGCTGCACATGCTCGAAATCCCCGGGCGAAGGGTAGAGCCGAGGAGCTTCGCGGTGGGTATCGGCCCAAGGGGCAATGAGCGAGAGGTTGCGATCCACTTCGTGCGGGGCATCGGCCGCACCGACAGGGCCGATGCGGTGGGGCGGGCGGTGGCCACAGGCAAACGAAAAAGGATTGCTCCGGAAGGCCGCTTTGCGCCGGCCCCGCAGCAGCCACGTCAGCAGCCCCGTGGCCGCAAAGCGCTGGATGTTGACAACGAGGTCAAAGCGGAAGCTGTAAAGGGAACGAAGCAGTTTCCACCAGCTGCGGTATTTTCGGCCTGCCCGTTTGTCCCAGGTCCAGACGCGGGCAATGGCCGGATGATTGCTCACCAAGCCTTCGTGGCCCTGTTTGACCAGCAGATGGATTTCGGCTTCGGGGTAGCGTTGATGCAGACGCTGGGCCACGGGCAGGGCCAGGATGACGTCGCCGATAAACGCCGTCTGGATAATCAGAATGCGCTGCATCGGCTGAGGTGCGGGCTGGGATTGAGGCGAGGTAAATCGAGGGGTGGCATTCGTCTTTTACTCAAAAATGGGAAAAAGGTTGTAACCAATACGGCCCGAGGCAGCGCAGGTGCAAGGCAATTGCATACGAAAAAGCAACAAAATTGACTAAAATTTGATTTTTAGTTTTTTTATCTAAAATAGGCGATAAAAAATCAAGCTGTTTTCTGAGATGCTGGAATAATGTTGCAGGCATCGACAGGCCGAAAGACTGTACACGACGCCCCCCCGTATACCCGAAGGCTTTGCAAACAGCCCCAGACCTGGCTAACTTTAGTCCATGAGTTCAAGCATGATGCGCTGGAAGTGGACCGGTCGGCTCGTGGTAGGTAGCCTGGTGGGGGTGGCCGGCCTCTATCTGCTGGTCTTCGTAGTGTGCTGGGCCTTGCTGCGGGTACCCTCGTTTCAGGAACGCATCCGCCCGTGGGCCATCCGGCAGGCGGAAGCCGCCCTGGGTACCCGTGTGGAACTGGAGCGCATCGAACTGCAGATTTTTGACCGCATCGACCTGCGGGGCTTCGCGCTCTACGACCGCAACGGCGTACGGGCCATTGCCGCCGACCGCCTGCAGATCGGCGTATTCAGTTTTCCAACCGTCAGCTGGTTCACCCAGCCCGAAGGGGTAAAACGCATCCTGGCCCGCTCGCTGCGGCTCGAGGGGGGGGGGCTCAACCTCTACCGGGAGCGCGAGAGCCGCCGGCTCAACCTGAGCCGGCTTTTTGATCCCGAGCCCAGCCCGCCCGATACCCGTCCCCCCGCAGCCATGCCCCCCCTCTGGATTGAAATCGACGAGGTGGAACTGGCCCGTTTCGGCTTTCGCTGGAGCGACTCCACCGAAGCGGACCGCGACCTGGCCCCCCAGCCGGGCCATCTGCAGTACCAGGCCCTTTACCTCGATTCGGTCAACCTGCGCACCAGCCTGAGTTACCGGCCCGACGGCTTCACCGAAGGAATCGTACAGCACCTTTCGGCCCGCGAGGCCAACAGCGGCCTGGAACTGAAGCGCGGCGGTCTGACAGCCCGTTCGATTCCAGCCACCGACAGCAGCGCGGCCCGCGTCGAAGTGCGCGAGGCCATCCTCGAAGTAGCTGGCTCGTTCCTCAACCTCGACCTCGACATGCCGGGGCAGACCTTTGCCACCCTCATCGAAGAAGGCCACAACCGCCGCTTCGATGCCCGCCTGCGGCAGACCGTCTTCGACTGGGCCACCCTCAACTTCTTTCTCAAAGAAGACCTCGCGCTACAGGGACCGCTGACGCTCGAAGGCCGCATCTGGGGCGACTACCGCACGGTGCGCTGCCGCGATCTGGAAGTGCGCTACGGCGAAGAGACGCGCCTGCGGCTCTCGGCCCGCCTGCGCAACTACATCGATCCGGCTCGGCTTTTCATCGAAGCCGAGCTTAACGAAACCAACCTAGCCATCCGCGACCTGCGCCAGCTGCTGCCCAAGGTTCAGCTGCCGGCGGCCGCTCAGGCTCTCGAATACGCCCGCATCGACGGACGGTTTACGGGCTTCTGGCATGACTTTGTGGCGCGGGCCACCTTCGCAACGGGGCAGGGACAGATCGTCAGCGACCTCAACCTCAAATACGACAGCCTGACCACGGCCCTGACCTACAGCGGACGCCTACGTACCGAAAACCTGAACCTGGAGCGGCTCATCGGTCAAAAATCGACTGCCCGGCTCAACCTGACGGCCGAAGTCAGGGGCCGCAGTCTGGATGCCCGACGAACGACTGCCTCGGCCAGCTTCCAGCTCAGCGATTCGGAGGTCTACGGCTATGTTATCGATTCGGCAAAGGGCCGCGTGCAGCTGCGCGAGGGCGACCTCGATGCCGATTTCGTGCTCGAAGACCGCGAAGGCAGTTTCCGCGGGCAGCTCGACGTCGACCTGGGCGGCCCCATGCCGCACTACCGCGCCGTTGGCGAGCTGCGCACCCTCGACCTGGCTCACTACGGCCTGACCGACCGCCCGTTGCAGCTGAGCACCCTGCTCAACGTCGACCTGATCGGGGGCAACCTCGACGAGCTGGAAGGCCTGATCACGGTCGAGGATATGTTCCTCTACCACGCCGATAAGCCCCAACCGCTCAAATCGGAACACCTGAGCCTGCGCATCGAATCGGAATCCGATTCAGTAAAAGTACTCGAAGCCCAAGGGTCGACCTTTGCCCTGCAGGCACGGGGCCGGTTCGGCTACCTGAATCTGGCCAAACGGGTCGAAAACATGACCCAGAGCCTGCTGCGCCGCTACCTGCCCGATAGTACAACCCGAGGAACAAGCCCCGCCTCGCCGTGCGAGCTGTCGCTCACACTGACGACCCGCGAGCTCGACCCCTGGCTCGAATTCGTCGACCTGCCCCTGCGCATCAAGCCCGGCACCCAGCTGCAGGCTGACTACCGCGGCAGCCGCCACGACTCGCTCTACGCAACCCTCCTCAGCGACTCCATCAGCTGGGGCGCAATGCCCCTGCGACAGGTGGCCGCCCTAGTCAAGCTCGACCTCAACACCCAGACCGACACCGTCAATTTGCAGCTCAACGCCTACGCCGCCCACTTTGCCCTCAGCTCCGATTTTGTGATCGAAAATCCAGGCATCGAAATCGAAGACCTGTATGGGGTACTTTATTACGATGTGTATTACGAACAAAACAAATTCAAAAACAAAGTACGGATTGCCGGCGATGCCGTTTTCGATGAAAGCGGCATGCTGGCCCAGCTCGACGACGAACGCTGCTACCTGACACTCAATGACTCGGTGTGGCGGGTGGTGCAGGCCGCACCCATTGTCTGGGGGCCTGGACTGCTGCAGATCGACAGCCTGCGCATCGAACAGGGCGATCATCGCCTGACCTGCACGGCACGCATCGGCGATCCACTGCGCGACGAAGTCCGCATCGTAGCCGATGCCTTCGATCTGTCATTGGTCGAGGGTTTTTACGATGTGGGAGTCAAGCTCAATGGGCGCGTCAATGCCGATCTGCGCATCCTCAACCCTAGACGCAACTACCTGCTGCTGCTGCAGGCCCAGGTGGAGGGGCTGCGGGTCGAAGGGGTGAAGATGGGCCGAATTTCGGCCCGCTCGCGCCTCGAAGAAGGCAGCGAGGCACTGGCTACCGACCTCGACTGGATTTCGGATACCGATACCATCCTGCGCATCCGGGGCTTCTACCGCCTCGATGCGCCCGAAGCCCCGCTCGACCTGGTGGTTTCAGCCCAGCGTTTTCCGCTGGAACTGTTCCATGCCTTTGTCCAAGACTACGTGCCCACGCTCGAGGGTCAAATTTACCTCAGTGAAATCCGCATTCGGGGTTCGCTGGCCGAACCTGACCTGCAGGGGCGCGGACGCTTCGACGGGCATTTTGCCCTGGGCTTTCTGGGCGAGCATTTCCTCATCAACGACGGCTTCGAGCTGCGGGGACAGCAGCTGCTGATACGCGATCTGGTGCTGCGCAACTACGAATCGCGGGGCCGGCGGGTACTTGCCGACCGCTCGTGCCGGCTCGATGGCAGCCTGACCCTGCTGCCCGAGCTGCGCTACCGCATCCAGGCCCGCCAGATCGGCAACCTGCGCGTGATGCAGACGACCGCCGCCACCGATCAGCCTATCTACGGTACCGTGGTCATCGAACGGGGTCAGGCCTTGATCGAGGGCGATCTCAAGGGCCTGCGCATCAACTCGCCCGAGCTTTACACGGGCACGGGCACCGTGCTGAGCCTGCCCATTTCCGATTACAGCGAGCGGCAACGGCTGAGCTATATCCGCTTCGTAGGCAGCGGCGCATCCGATGCCCTCGCCAATCAGGCGACCAAACGACCTCAAGCTCAAGCCTTCGAGCTCGAGTTCCAGCTGACGGCCTTCGTTTCGCCCCAGGCCGAGATCAACCTCATTTTCGATGAACGCCTGGGCGACCAGATCCGCGTTCGCGGTTCGGGGGCACTCAACGTCCGGATCGACCCCGATGCCAACGTCAGCCTCAGCGGCCAGTACAGCATCACCGAGGGGGACTACCTCTTTACTTTCGCCAATGTGTTCAACCGCCGGTTCCGCATCACGTCGGGTACGCTGAACTGGGTGGACGACCCCATCGACGCGCGGGTCGATCTGCGGGCCGTCTATCGCCTCGAGCAGGCCAACCTGCGGGCCTGGGACACGCTCCAGAGCCTGAGCACCAAGCTCGATGTGGTCATGAACATGACCGGCTCGCTGCTGCAACCCAACATCACCTTTGGCATCGAAGCCCCGGCCGTTACGCAGAACCAGAGTTTTATCATCGCCCAGACCCTGCGGCTGATCGAAAACGACCCCCAGGAACTCAACCGTCAGGTTTTCAGCCTGATTGTAACGGGAAGTGTGGCACCGGTAGGCCAGTTCCTGGGTTCGGGAGCGGGAGCAGGGGCCGCCTCGGCTTCGATGTCGGAATTCCTGAGCAACCAGCTCAATACCATCATCGGGCGGACGGTGGGCCAGAACATCGGGATTTCCTTCGGCTACAACGACCGGGTGCTGGTAATGAATTTTCGGGCCAGCCTGCTCAACAACCGCATAACCATTGAACGCAACGGGGCGATCTCCTCGGGCGGCCCCAACCGCGACATCACCCTGGGCAACCTGAGCGTGCAGTACCGCATCCTGCCCACTACGCGGCGCGAATCGGTCGAATCGGGCCAGCTCGTAGCCGAACTCTTCAACCGCGAAAATCTGGTAACCGGAGCTTTCAATACCACCACCCGGGGAGTGGGCCTCTTCTACCGCAAGGAGTTCGACTTCGTGAAGCGGCCCCCGCGCGAGCTGCCCCTCGAATTCGATGAGTTCCAGGAATGAGGCGGCTTGTGCATCCGCTCAGAGCAGGGCAATGACCTGCGGCAGGTGGCGGATGAGCCGCCGCACAGCAAAATCGGTTCCTTTCTCGAACTCGCTGTAATTGCCGTAGGTGATGCTGCCGGCCTCGCGGTGGACGACGTCGCTGACGCAGCGCATGACGTAAGGCCTGACGCCGTGGCGGCGGCAGACCCAGCCCAAGGCCGCGCTTTCCCATTCGGCGGCCGTGGCCTGACAGCAGGTTTCGAGCCAGGTCATCAAGCGGGGGTCGAGGTCGGCGTCCGCCGTTACAAAGACCCCGAAGAGCAGGCTGTCGATCTTGAGCGAGGCAAAGCGTTGCCAGTCATAGACCGTTTCGTACTGCTGGGCATATTTTGCGCTGTCGCCCATGAGGTCGCGCAGGTCGTACATCAGGGTTTTTTTGCCGATGATCAGATCGCCCGGTCGCGTCAGCTTTTCGAAGCCCCCGCAGGTACCGGCGTTGAAAAGAATGGTTGGCCGGTACTGGCTGATAATGTACTGGGCGGCGGCCGCCGAGGCGGTTTTGCCCTGCCCGCTGTGGAACCAGCGCAGGCGCACGCTGCGGCCATCGGGCAGCTTCATGTCCTGAACAAAAGTTTCGCCCAGCGGGGTAGTTTCGATGTTTTGGGGCTTGAGGGTGGCTTTTGCCGTGTTCCACTCGGCCAGTGCCGAGACAGCTATCACAATCCGTTCCTTGAGGGGGTCGGCCTGCAGGCCCGGGGCAATCAGAATCAAACAGCCTAGTACGGCCCAAAAAGTTCGCTTCATGGCATTGGGAAAAAGAATCGATGCGTAAAATAAATCAGCTAAAGAGGCGATTGGCAGGCCGGGGCCACAAATCGCCTCCTCTTCTGCTGTAAAACCGGAATTGCCGCAATCAATCAAAGCCGGGTGAACTGCAGATAAACTCAAGATAAACTCGCTGCAACCTTTTTTCTGTCCTGCGGAATGGAGTTGACTTGACTCATCGGGCCATGGAAATCGAACAGCTCGTCGAGCCCAACCCGCAGACGGCAGCGGGCCCAGCTCAGGGAGGGATTAAGGCCGGTTTTGCTTCAAAAATTTTTAATTAAAAAAATACAGTAAGTTAAACCAAAAATTTAGATTGAGTTCTTATTTCAGCTATTAATACCCGAACTTGATACGCACGCCGATGGAAGGCAGCACACTGGCTCCCGCGTTTTCAAGCAGAATCCAGTTGTCGGGGCCAGTGGCAAAGGTCGTAGGGCTGGTGCGCCGCAGTGTGAAACTGGGCGGGCCGTTGTTGGGGTTGTTGGTCGCGTTCTGGATGTCGAGAAACAGGTTGAGGCTCCATCTGGGAAAGAACCACCGCTTGTCGATACGGACATCAAGAAGTGAGAACCAGCCGGTCTCGGCGGTGTTGAGGCGTTCCCAGTCGAGCTGGCCCTCGCCCGTGATGGGGTAGGTCTGGCGGCTCAGTTCAATGTTCCAGGGGGTGAAAGGGGCCGGCCCCAAGGCCCGCAGGCGGGCCGAGAATTCCCAGCTTTTGTTGCGCCCGAAGCGGTAGCCACCCGTCAGCGACACGAGGTGGCGGTTGTCCCAGGCACTGCGGATGTAGCGGTCGTTGGGGCGGCCCGTGGCCGTATCGATGCCCGTAAACTCACTCCAGAAGAGCGTATAGGCCAAAATACCGTAGAGCTTGTCGGTCAGCAGTTTTTGACCGAAAAACTCCACGCCGTAGGCTCGACCCCGACCCACACTGGCCACCGGCTCGTTGCCAAAGATGCCGAAATCGCTGCCCAGATTGGCCAGACTCAGGCCCGAGCGCAGCGAGACGGGGTAATCTTTATAAGCTTTGAGAAAACCCTCGAGGCTGAAGAGCCAGTCGTCGGCAGGTTTGTACTCAAAGCCGGCCACGTAGTGGGTCGATTCGATGTACTTGGCTCCGCTGTTGACGAACTGCCCGTCGGGGGCAAAGCCCAGCACGGTGTACGAGGGCAGCTTATAGTAGGTACCCGTGCTGGCGTTGGCTGTCCAGCGTTCGGAGAGGGCGTAAGCCAGAGACAGACGGGGAGAAAGCGTGGCCAGCAGGTCGTTGCCCGTGTCGGTGAAGGAGTTGCCGTCGGTGCGCAGGCCCAGGGTCGAGCGGAACCGGCGGAAGCGGCGCGAGAGCGAGGCATGCAGCCCCCACCGCCAGAATTCCAGCCGGTCGTCCTGGCGGATTTGCTGTTCGAAGCCGGTGAGTGAGCCGTCGGGCAGCTGTACAGGAATGATGACGCTGCCGCGCGAGTCGACGTAGAACTGGGCGAACTGCAGTACCCCGCCGTAGCGGAACTCCCACGGCCCGCGCGTTTCGATGCCGTTGATCCGCAGCTTGGTTTCCGCTTCAAACGATTCGAAATCGAGCAGGCGTTCGGCGGGATCGGTCAGGGGCTTGTTGCGCTCAAAAGTATTGAAAAGGAAGTTTCGCGAAAGAACAAGCGAAACGGCTCCCCGTTTGGTCGAACGTTTGAGGTTGAAACCCTGCGTGAAGGTGCGTTGGGTGATGCCGGGCAGGGCGTCGATGATGGCTTGCGTTTCGAGGTCGGGGTCTCGGGGATAATTGCGCTTGAAGTTGTCCCAGGCACCGATGTGCAGGTACGTGAGTCGGGTACGCGGGTTGATCTGCCAGTCCACCTTGGTGGCCACGTCGTAGTATTCGGGCAGAAAAGGCAGTTCGATGACTTTGAAAAGCAAATCGAGGTAGGACCGCCGGATGGAGGATGTAAGCTTGACCTTTTTACCGATGGGGGTATCAAACGCCAGACCGAATTCCGTAGCCGAAGCCGTCAGCAGGTTCTGAAAGCGTTCCGAGTTGGCGGTCTGCAGATCAAAATCGAGTACCGAACTCAGGGTATTGTCGTACTGGGCACCAAAACCCGAGGTCTGAAAGCTCACCCGTTCGATGAGGTAGGAAGGGATCAGCCCTTGGGGGCCTCCGCCTGCCCCCTGGGTGGCGAAGTGGTTGATGTTCGGAACCTCGATGCCATCGAGGTAGAAGACGTTTTCGTTGGGGGCACCGCCGCGGATGATGAGGTCGTTGCGGAACCCGATCGAAGCCCCCACCCCAGGCAGAGCTTGCAGGGCCCGCGACACGTCCTGATTGCCGCCCGGGTTGGTCTGAATCTGTTCCACCCCGATGGAGCGGGTGCTCACCAGCTCGGTGGAGCTGCGCTGGAAAGGAGCGGCCCGAATGACGACGGCATCGACCTCGGTACCCAGCTCTTTCAGCTTGACGTTGTAGTTGGTGTTACCGCTTTCGAGGCGCAGTTGATACTGGACAAATTCAGCGTAGCCTACGTACGATACCCGCAGGGTGTAAGTGCCCAGCGGAACGTTGCGGATCTGATAGCGTCCGTCCTCATCGCTCAGGGCACCTTGTTTGGTTTCGACGATCTCGACGCGGGCACCGGCGAGAGGCTCGCCCGTAATCTCGTCGCTGACGCGCCCTTCGAGGGTGCCAGTTACTTGGGCGATCAGCTCAGCCGGTCGGGCCAGCCCCAGCAGCAAGGCAAAAACCAAGAGGAGGGTGTATTTCATGGCAGCTGCGTTTGAATCGGAATAATGACGATTGGCAAAACAACAGATCATCGCTTTAGTTTCGCCAGCACCCAGGCAGGGGTAAAAAGCGCGTCAGCCTTCAAGCCCGAACAAAGCACAAAGGTATAGGCCATCGGATCGGGTGGCCCGACCGGAAGATACCAGGGGCGGGAAGCGGGGCAATCAATGGAAAAAAGCGGCCTCAGCGGGCGCGGCGCAGGGCTTCCTGGATGCTGACGCGCACGCCATCGACGTAGGCCACGACGAATGCATCGCGGATGCCCAGCTTGACAATGTCCTGCCGGAACTCGCGGGCCAGGTCGTAGCTCCGGAAACGGCCAATGAGGTATTTGTTGAGGCCGTCGACGTACTCGCCCGAGAAGTTTTTCTCGGTATTGGCCAGGCGGTCGTCGATCTTGAATTTCTGGTAGGCTCCGATCTGGACGCGGAAGACGACTCCGCGCTCGACGGTTTCCCCCGGCTGGTCTTTGACGGTGGGGCGTACGCCCTCGCTGACGCGCACGGGTTCGGACTGGGTGCGGCTGGCTTCGTAGGCCGTTTGCAGCTTTTTGTGTTCGTACATCAGGGAATCGAAGCGGGCGTCGCGACGGCGCAGCTCGGCCTCGTATTTGCCGACGCACTCTTCGAGCTGGCGTTCCAGCTCTTTGATGCGCTTTTGCAGCTCGGCGTTGCGTTCGGTCAGCTCGGCAATTTCGCGGGCACAGCCTTCTTCCTTGGCCTTGAGGGCCATCGGATTCTTTTTGTAAGCTTTAGCCTTGTCGCGCCAGCGTTTCATTTCCGCTTTGTCGCCGCCTTTGCTGGACTTGCAGCCCTCGAAGGCCAGCAGAGCGGCCAGGAGGAAAACCAGCCAGACGAGCGGAAACCTGATTTCAGACGCTTTCATGGGTCAATTCCGGTGATTCGGGCAAAGATAAGCAGGTGAACCGATTCGGTACCGGCCGGCTTGGAGCTTGTCGGGCTGAAAGGCGGCGTTTTTTTCAACAAGCCTCCTACCAGGGCACGGGATCGGCGGGCGTGGCATTGACATCGTAGAAGGGCAGCAGCTGCCGAAAGAGTAGGGGCTTGGCAGGCTGGGGACTGCTCGGCGGCAGTACGAGCTGCCAGTTGGGGTCTTTCCAGACGGCAATCCGCCCGTAGCGCAGAGGTCGGGCTACGGCCAGATCGTAGCGACCCAAGGGGTCGATGATGCGTTCCTGGCCCTTGAACCAGAACCAGATGTAGCCCTCGCGCAGCTCGGGTACCTTTTCGATCTCCATGCGCAGGACGAGTTTGCCCTTGGCATCGAGCAGGCCCCAGCGGTCTTCGTGAGGGGAACGAACGGCAATCCAGTTGGCGGTCAGAGGGTATACATCGCCGTAGCTGGCGGGCACCCGCTCGGCACCCGTCAGGTCGACAAGCCCCCAGCGGCCGGCCCGCTGCACGGCCAGCAGGCCGTGGCGCAGCTCCCCGATGCGGTCGTACTGCCCCTCGAAAGCCGATAGGCCCGTCTGCAGCGAAACCACCTGCCAGCGGCCCTGTGCCTGACCGGCCGCGTACTGCTCGTCGATCAGATGGACTTCCCTGTAGGCGGCGGGTACGGCCAGACTGGCGGTCTTGAGGTCGAGAATGCCCCAGTTTTCGCCCTGCTGGACGGGCAGATAGCGGCGGCTGCGGCTGTCGTAGCGGATGGCAGCGTACCTGAAAGGAGTCAGCTGCCTGCCTGCCGAATCGACCAGGCCCCAAAGCCCCCCCTGCCGAATGGCGTAGAGGTCGGTACGCGGTCCCAGAGCCTGGACCTTGCCCCACTGGGAGCCAAAAATGAGGCTGCCGGTTGTGTCGTAAAGCAAATCGAAATCACGCCCGTTGAGGCGCAGGCGGCGGCCCGGCAAGGTGTCGTAGCTCTCGAACTGGCACTCGGCAAGCTGCTGGCCCGTGCGGTAGTCGATCAGTCCGTAACGGCCCTGCTCGCGCACCAGGCCCAGAACCCCGCCTGCCGCAAACTGCCGCTCAAAACGGGCCGGGTGAACGAGCTGACCCGAGGTGTCGAAAGCTCCCCAGCGTTCGTCGGTACGCACCCAGATGGTAGCCTGGACGGGCGGCTGGATGGAGTCGTACTGCGTGGGAATGATGAGCCGTCCGCGGACGTCGATCAGGCCCAGTTTCTGGTCGCGGCGGATGTGGGCGTAGCCCCCTTCGGCGCAGTCGAGGCGTTGGTGTACGTAATCCTGCACCAGGTAGCCCTCATCGCTGACCAGGCCCCAGCGGCTGTTGCGCTGCACGAGGTAATTGCCTTCGGGGCAAGGCTCGAAGTAATCAATTTTGAAATCCTGACGGGGCTGGCCATCGAGCCCAAAAGCTCCCCAGAAACCGTTCTGAAAAGCCCAGATGAGCTGACGGCCCGTGTAACGCACCCGCTCGTAGCGGGGCGGAAGCACCAGCTGCCGGTCGACGTGGGCCAGCCCCCAGAGCCTGTTTTGCTGGACACGGAAATAGCCGCCGGTCTGGTATTCGATGGCTTCCCACTGGGCGGGCAGGCGCACACGGCCCGAATCATCGGCTACGCCCCAGCGACCGGCCTGCTGAAAGAGAATGTAGCCTTCAAGTGGATAATTCAAATCGTCGTATTCGAAAGGCATGACGATGCGCCCCCGCTGGGTGATGAGGGCCTTCTTGCCCCCCTGTTCGACGATGGCGTAGCCTTTGTAAAAATTTTCGGGCGAGCCTTTGCTTTCCAGTTGGAAGGGTACCACCATTTCGCCGCGGGCATTGACCTGGCCCCACTTCTTGCCTTTGCGCACCCATGCCAGGCCGTTCTGGAATGGTTCGATCCGATCAAAGTCGTAATAGAGTTTGATTTCGCCGCGGGTGGAGATCAGTCCCCATTTAAGTTTTCCACTTTTATCGGCAATACCGACCCGGTAGACCTCGATCAGCTGTTGATTGCGGGCGTAAGCACTGGCCAGACTTTCGATAGTGTCGAACTGCGCGGGTAGGAGGAGCTTGCCCGTCGGATCGACCACCCCCCAGTGTTTTTTGACTTTAACCCGTGCCCCGCCCTGCAGGAAACTGCGCTGGGGGTAGTTGCGCTCGGCGAAGCTGCGCCAGTCCACGCCGTTCCAGCGAGGCGGTCGCCGGTAGGGGTCGATTTCGATGCTGTCGAACTGCGGCGAGACCACCCACCGTCCCATCGTATCGATCACGCCCCATTTGCCATCGAGCTGAACCGCGGCCAGCGTCTGGCCCCGTGAGTCGAGAACCAGACCGATCAACGCCAGACACCCCAGCAGCCAAGCCCAGGCGTACCGTTTGGAGAGCATCATCCTCCAAAGATACGCACAATCTACGGCCCACGTAAGTTGAAATCCAAGCTTGCAGCATCTGCGGCTAAATAGACTTTGGCACGGCTTATTGGCTTATTTTTGTAGCCAACGGATGAAAAGTATTGCACAGGTTACGGCTGATTAATGCAGAATCGTCAATCGAAGTGCTTGCCTCCTGTCGCCGACGGGCCGCAAGCCATACCCGCAAATCGAGCCGCCGCCACGGGGGCCATTCTGAGCCGCTGGGTCGCTGTGGGGCTGCTGCTAGCCTTGGCCGCCTGCAAACCCGCCGGCTTGATCAATAAAACCAAATACGACGGCAAAAAGTGGGTCAACACCTGTGATGAATTCCGCAAGGAAGTCGAAGGTTTGATCGAGGCCAACCAGGTCGAAGGCAAGCTTGTCGTCAGCGAGTACGACAATTCCGAGTTCAACCACTACTACCTGGAACCCGGCCAGTTCGAGCAAATCGGCGACACCCTCTATTTTCGCCTGATCAACGACCTAGAATATGGCAAGTACGTCCAGAAAGGCGTCGCCGTCATCGTTCGGGCCAATGCCTACGTTCCCGAAGAGCTGAACGAGCTGATGGCCAGCGAACCCGACGAAATCGGCCGCTGCATCGTCGATGAAGCCTACTACAACGCCAACCGCGAACCGGTCTTCCTCTACAAAATCCCCCTGCTCTCCGACCTCGACGGCAGAGGGCTGAAGCTGAGCTTCTCCATCGTTCAGTTCAATAAAAAAGGAGGAATCAAAAAAGAATTCTGTCAGACAGTCGAAACCCCACTCGGGCCATTGACCCCAGCCTGCTGCGCCGAAAGGCCTTGGGCCACGGCCGAAGCCCATTCGATTATCGAACTGCCCGAACTCAACATCTCGGACGAAGCCTACCGCTACAAGGGGTTCATCGGTACGCTCGACCTGATTTTCCCCATGAATTCGACCCGATTCAACCAGAAGAAACTCAACGATGTAATATTCAACTTCCTGACGCGGTACGAATCGTCAGGCTTCCAGGTACGCAGCATCCACATCGACGGCTATGCGTCGCAGGGCGGCAAAGAATCCTACAACCAGAAACTCTCGGAGGCCCGCTGCGAAGCCGTACAGAAAGACTTGGTGCGCCACCTCGACAAACTGGGCCGCACCGGTGAAGTCAACATCACCTACACGGGGCGGGGCGAAGACTGGCAACGCTTCGAGGAACTGGTCAACAGCCGCAACTTCACCGACCGCGAGCGCGATACCCTTCTGGCTATTGCCACCTCGAACATTTCGGCCGACGACAAAGAAGCGCAGCTGCGCCGCCTGCCCTTCTGGAACAAACTCGTCGATCAGGTGCTGGTCGACTGCCGCCATACGTACATTCAATTTACTTTCCGCTATGTAAACGACAAAATGTACGTCGAAGACTACGATCAGGCCCTTCCCATCGAATCAGCCGAACTTTATAACGCTGCCACAACTGAACACGTCATCACTCGCTACAAGCGGGGCGTCGACCCGCGCCGCAACCTGAGCGTGCTCAACATCCTGATCGACGAGCGCGAGAACAAACGGCCCAACCTCTTTGCCATGCGCTCGACCTACCACCTGAATCTCAATCAGATTCGCGAGGCGGTAACCGACATGGAGCAGGCCGCAGAATTGGATGCCAAAAATGAACGATTCAAGTGGGCGGGGCTGGCCCTGCGCACCCAGATCGCGCACGAGTTCCCGATCAAGGAGCGCATCCGCATGTACAACGACTACAACACCTATATCGTCAAATACCCCAACGAACCCAGCCTCAAACGTAACCGCCTGGTCCTGATGGACAAAGTCGGCTACATATCGGGTGCATTGGCCGGCTACACCAAGGAACTGCAGGAAAATAAAGCTTCCGCCGTCCTCTACAACAACCGCGGCGTAGCCAAGCTCAAAGCCAACCGCCTGACCGAAGCACAAGCCGATTTTGAGGAAGCCGTGGCCCTCAATCCCGAGTTGGCCGAAGCTTATTTCAATCTGGCCCTGATCGCCGCCTGGCGGGGCCAGACCAGCCGCACCATCCAGTACCTGGATGAGGCCATTCTGCTCAACGAGCAATTCAAGTGTGAAGTCTACGGTAACCCCGTTTTTCGCGCGATGATCAAAGCCAACGCCAATAAATTCAAGAAGTACCTGTGCAAATAAGCCGTCGGATGCACCAATGGGTGGCGGGCCTGCTGGCAGCTGCCTGCATGTACCAGCCCACCTTGGGGCAGTCCAGCGAAGGCAAGTTCTTCCTCTGGCAGGGCTTCTCGCAGCAGTGGACCTACCCGCACCCCCCCCTGCGCTGGGGCGATGGATTTACAAAAATCAGGTGCTCGGCCCACGACTGCATTGCCACCCACGAACAAATCAATTCGACCCAGCTGCCCGACCGATCCTCTTTCTTTTGCCGCTACACTTTTTGCGTCGTGCCCGGCGCACGCGCTTTTCTAGGCAAACACACCTTCCAGCTCACGGCCCCCAACGGTGCGTCGGCTCGCGGTGATGTGGAGTTACACCTGCCTGCCGACAGCATGCCAGGCATACAGCAAAATTACATCGGTGTTTTAGCCGGATTTGATCTTAATTTTAATCAAAAGGCACAAAAAATAAGAACTTTTAGCATCGAGGTCGGGGACGGATACTACAGTCCGGAGGACCGGACAATCCGCATCCCCCTCAGCGGCGAAATCGCCGCCGGTCAGTCGGGTTTCAACTGCAGGCTGACTATCTACTACCTCGTTCTGGCTGGCGATGGGGTGCTCTCGAGCCGCGGTGCGACTTTCCAGCGGCGGTACTTCTGGGACAAGCGCATCGCCTTGGAACCGCAGCCCCAGCGGGTAGTGCTCGAAGGGCAGGCCGACCCGTTATATGAATTGGGTATCCCAACTTTTCGCCGCATCCGCTTCAACCTCGACCGTCCGCATAACTTCGTTGCCACCGCCCAGTATCTTGATGAGCTGGCTTACGATCCCTTGAGCGGCAAGGCCGAATTCACCCTCAACCTGCAATGGCGGCAATGGCAGGACGGCATGAAAGCCAGCAGCCGGTACCGGAAATATGCCCGCCGCTCCGCCAGAAAAACCGCAGGGGTCGCCGACTGTTACGCCGATGTGGTGCTGATTCAGGCCCGCCAGGGCTGCGCCGAGGAATCGGAAATCCGTGCCGAGAACAGCTGGCCCGGGCGGCCCGCCGCCGAACCCGGCGACGACATCTACCGCTCCTCGCTTCAGCACCTCGTATCCCCGGAGTGCAGGTAGCACATCGATCGATCAGAACAGCCGATCGAAAAAGTAAACAAAACCCAAACCGTAATTCGTCGAGCGTGAGCGATCCGTATTGAATTCGGTATCGGTCAAGCCCAGATTGGTGTGCACGCGCACAGTAAACACCCCCCCGCTACGAGTCCCGAAGTTCACTTCCAAAGCGGCAGCCGGTGCGACGAAACCCTGCCGTACCGAAAAGTCATTGATCCGCACGCCGACATAGGTATACTTCGGCCCGATTCCAAGGCCCACACCAAAACGGTTCTCGTTGAACCGGGTGCAGTTGGCCCCAATCCGCCCCATCAGAAACACGGGCAGTTCGAAGGTGATCGCACCCGAAAAGTTGGAGAGGATAAAGCCTACCAGCGCATTGGGGTTGACGGTCAGGGCCGCGCGATCGCGGGCATGCACGATCTGGTAATGACCGCCCAGGTTGAAACACGTGAAGCTTAAGCCGGCCAGCGGTTCGTTGGTGCTGCGCCGGTAGATGTCGATGTATTCGAAGCTGACCCCGGCGTAGTACTGAATACGCTCGTCGTCGGCTTGTGCCCGCAGCCGACTGGTAAAAGCTGCAAGCAGCAGCAGGCCTATCAGCCAGGTTCTCCAGGTCATTTCATTGATTCTTGCCATAAAAAAAGGGTAAGTAGGCTACTTACCCTGAATTTTATTTTGTGAAAGAAGAGTCGAGAAATATTAGCGGGTATTATCGGCCTGTTTGAACTGGCGGCCCAGCGGACGGCGAACGGCACCCGGATAGCTGAAGTGGCCTTTGCTGACTTGGGTAGCATTCGGGTTGTAGAAAATACCCTGGCTGGCAGGCTGGCCGTGCAGTTCGGGGGCCAGGTACTTACCCCGTTGTGCCGGAGCTTTGTCCTGCTCGGCAACAAAGGGGTTTGCTTTGGCGTAAGCATCGTTGCGACGGGCACTGACCATCCACGAGACCTCGACGTTGGGCTTGTCGGTCTGGATGCGGAAGCGGTTGTTCCGTACTTTTTCGATAACGACAGCCTGCGCGAACTGCCCAACCACCGTCAGCGTGTACCGTACGTCGGTATTGATGGCCTCAAAATAAGCAGGCAGCTCGACAGTAGCAAAGCCCGAGGCATCGGTTCTGATGTTACCCGAGTAGATGTTGAGCGGTTCCGAGCTTTCGGGGCACACGTGGTTCAGTACCTTGTTGGCCGGATCGATCGGGTGATCGATGTGAAACTGCTTGAAGCCAACACCGCCGATGTTATTTTGGCTGAAAAGACCGAATGAGCCGGGAGTCGATGGCGCACGACCCACTACGCCATACCGGTTGCCTTCGCCAAAAACACCGATGCCCATGGCATCGTTACCCTTGACTGCGGCACCCCACACACCGTAGTAAGTGCCACCGGCTTCGCCCGCGCCGTGCGACACCCCCTGGACGCCCGACGAGAAGCTGCCGTCGCTGTTGTTGGCACCTACGACGCCCGCCGTACGCTCGCCGGCTGTGTTGTCGGCAACCCCTACCACGCCTGCTGAACCAGCTCCGCGGTTGAGAGTTACACCAAAGAGTCCGTAAGTGGAAAAGTCCCCGTCGCCGAACGAGCGGGCAAATATACCTGACGAGCCGTTGCCGCTGCCGTACGACTCGCCATAAAGTCCAAAGTTGATTCCGTCTTCCGAAACGCCCACGCCGTAGACACCTGCGGCGGCTTCGGTGTTGCTGTAGCTTTCGCCGATGACGCCGTAAGTCCAGCCACTGACGCTACCCGCCTGACCAACCACCCCACCCGCGCCGTCGCTGCCGCTGTTGCTGATGCCCACGACCCCAAAAGTTGAGCCGTCGGTATTGTTGGCCAAGCCATAGACACCGGCTGCACCCGGATTGGCACTGTTCGACTGACCGTAAACACCGTTGTTGTTGCCTACGCCCGCAACGCCCGCACCAAAGGGTACGTCAGCGCGTTCGGTGATGCCGTTCGAGAATCCAAGAATACCGAATTCGGTACCGGCACCATAGGAAGCCAATCGGGAATTGGGAGCCGGGTTTTGATCGAAGCGATTGACCACAACCTTGCCGTCGGCCGTAACCTGCATGCGCTGCTCGTTGTTGGTTCGAACGATGAACGGAAAATCGTGCAGCGTACCGATAAAATGGCGGTTAGGATCGGTGAGCGAGGTATTGTCGTTACCGCCGATAAGCCAGTTGCGGCGATTGAAGCCACCTTCGGCGATGACCCAGCGGCCTGCATCGGCATCCCAGATGATGGCATCGCCGTCGTTGTTGCCGTTTCGAATGCCTAGGCAGCCATCAGGCCCGATGCGAAGCACCGCTTGCGCTTCAACGCAAATGGCATTGACTCCGCCGCCGAAACCGCAGACCCAGTTGCCATTGCGGAAGACCAGCACCTGGTTTTCCTGGCAGTCGATGAGTGTCAGTTCACCGTTGCGGATTTCGATGCCCCCGCCGGTGCGCACGCGGACGGTACCGCCTCCTTGGTCGACCACCCACTCATCGCCATTCCAGATGATGATGGAACCCGGGCGGGCGTTGGGTGGCAGGGCGATACGCTTGACGATCTGGTCAGTGGCATCCCAGACCATGATGTCGGCGCGGGAGGAAGATTCCTCTACCCGTACTATTCGAGCATCGCCTTCTACATCCAGCGTAGCTTGGGGCGCGCGGTCTTGTCCAATGGTTACCTGCGCCTGTGCCGTCAGCATCGAGGCCAGTCCGGCGCACAGCAGCATCAGGGCTTGTAGGATGAGCTTACGCATATTTCTGATGGAAAAGGTAGTCGTTGAAAGGATAAATATTTTTTGAATCTTAATGCTTAGCGGATCAATGTAATGGTACCACTTGAACGCCAGATTTTTTCTGGGGTATCGGCAATCGACGATTCTACCTCGATGGTGTAGACATAGACTCCTTCGGGGCAGATGTTGTTGTTCTTGTCTTTGCCGTTCCAGAGCAACACCCCGCCGTTTTCAAAGGGTGGCTCGTTGCCGGGCGGCGTGTAGGGCAGCGGTCCCGGACCTTCGAGATCGGGATTCGGGGCCGGTATCTGGGGGTCCTGCTTGTCTACGATGCGCACCGAGATTACATCGCCCCAACGGTTATAAACTACGAATTTAATTCGCTCAAATCCATAGAACCAACCAATAAAATTCTCATTCGGGCCTTGGCCGTTGGGCGAGAAGGCATCGGGCAAGTAGTAGACCAAGCTTGGCTTGACGATGAAGGTCAGTTCATCGACCGCGTTGCACTTGGTCGGGGCCAGCGGGTTCGATACCACCAGCTCCATGGTATAGGTACCGGGCGGGTACTTGCGGAGCGTCGGTGGCGTAACCGTGGAGTCCAGGTAGTCTTTGCTGAAATCAACCTTGGGGTTGCGCGAGCCATAGCGTCCTACGATTCGGCCCGTCCGGTTGTCGCGTACCTGCCAGGTGTACTGAAAGCGCGGATCATTGTCCGGATTATCGCTGAAGGTGGCACTGCCGCGCGGGTCGTTCTGGCGGTTGTTGAACACGAAGCGCGGAGGCAGATAGGCCGGATCGGTCGTTATGCCATCGAGGGGATTTTTGAGGCCCCAGGCAAAAACCGGAAAGTCGAACCGCCGCCAGCTGGGGACGCTGCCAAAAGTTTTGCCGTTGAACGTAAAGCCAAGGTCGGCACCCATGGCCACCCAGTTACCATCGGAAGGGACGGCACCGTCGCGGTCGTACTGTACCAGGTCATTTACTGGATCGTTGGGGCCGTATTCGATAGCCAATTGGGCAACCGGGAAGTCATCGCGCAGGCCGTCGGGGCGAATGGCCGTCGAATCGTCTACGATATGATAGAACCGCTCGTTGACCGCGCAGATGTTCTGGTCAGGGTCCAGAAAAGCGAGCGTCCATTGGTCGAGTTCAGGATTTTTGTTGACCAGACGCACCATGTAATTACGCAGTCCATTTCCCGAAGGGCGGATAAGCACGTCGCGGCGAAAGGGACTGAGGCTGCGATGCCCCACCGGGAACAGGTAGTTGGCTCCCGAGTTGTTCCGGGTATACCAGGCAATGCGCCCACCCTCGGTCAGCGGACGTTCATCGGCGAAGGGCGGCTGGGTGTTGTCCGACTCGCTGCTGATGAAGCTGTCCTCATCTTCGGCTACAATGGCCGTAGGTGCGTTGTTTTCCACGACCATTCGGTAAATGGCCGTACTCAGTTCCGAGGACTGGCGCAAGCGCAGGGTGTTTACGTCGTCGATGTGGGCATTTAGGTCCTGGGTAACCACGGTCTGGCCTTCCAGGGTCAGGTTGTTGAAGCGGGTTACTTCTGTGCCCGATATGCGGGGGCTATTCTGGCCATCCATGATCAGGGTACCGCCCGGACGGGGTACCACGAAAGCATTGCCGCCATTGCCGCCCGGGTTGGCACCCGCGGTACGCTCGTTGATGAACCAGCCATTGATGCGGATGCTGCCCTCGCCGGCGGGGGTACCGCCATTGTTGATGTAGGCTCCGCCCGTCAGGTAGAGGCCGCCATCCTGGCCACCGCCCACCGCGCCTTCCACGCGGATAAAACCTTCGTTGCGAATGATCCCGTCGGTACCGTACAGGTTGAGAATCCGCTGCTGGGCCAGCCCGCTGAGGGCCATCAGGCACAGGGCCAGCGTCAGGGTAAGGTTACGCATAGGCTTCAGTTTCGGCATCCGTGAAATCCTGCTGTACAGGGATCGCGTAGATTGGGCCAAAATTAAGGCTAAATCCGCAGTCTGCAAAAATGTTTTGAACGCAAGGATTCAAGGCTGTAAGCAGGGTCTGCTGTTCCTGGCAAGGATCATGCCGGTTCATACCCAGAGCTTGACCCCTTCGGAACAATTGGCGCAGAGGCCGATCTGCCGGCGTCCGCCCAGAAGCCGCTGCCGGAAACCGCGGTAAGCGGAGCCACTTTTCCACAGGGTTCGGATGCCCGTTTGGTCGGCGCGGCCCAGTTCGTAGGCGGCATTTTTGTCGAAGCAGCAGGGCACCAGCCGCCCGTCCCAGGTCATCTGTGCTCCGATCCACACCTTCCAGCAGTGGTCAGGAATGCGCCCGCGCAGCCGCCAGCCACCCTGACCGTCCGGTTCGTAGCGGCGTTTGCTCGCATCGGCAGGCAACCACCGGTCGGCGGTATCGAAGTCGTAGACCTGAGCCGTCTTCAGGCGCACGCGGTCAGCTCCCAATTCCTCGCCCAAAGCCTTTACGGCTTTTATTTCTGATTCATTGTGTTGAAAGACAATGAACTGCACATCGACCAGGGGCCTGCGGCAGCCCAACCTGCGCTTCCAGGCAACGACGCGCCGAATGCCCGCGAGCACGGCATCAAAGTCGCCCCCCACGCGGTAGGTGGCGTAGCTCTCGGCGTTGGTGCCATCGAGCGACACAATGAGCTTGCCCAGACCGCTTTCCACCGTTCGGCGGGCCGATTCCTCATCCAGAAAATGGCCGTTGGTGCTCGTTGTTACAAAAAGGCCTTTGCGGGCGGCGTATTCGACCAGTTCGAGGAACTGGGGGTGAATGTAAGGCTCGCCCTGGAAATAGAGCATGAGGTAGAGCAGGTCGGGAGCCAGCTCGTCGATGACCTGCCGGTAAAGGACTGCATCGAGCCGACCGGTCGGCCGCTCGAAAGCCCGCAGGCCCGACACACAGTGGGGGCAGCGCAGGTTACAGGCCGTCGTCGGTTCGATGCCCAGCGTTACGGGCCAGCCCCACATGTGGGGTCGCCGCGACCAGCGGGCCGCTCGGTACGAAGCCCACACCGCCAGGGCATTGGCTGCACGCCGCACCGTCAGGCAGCCAAGCACCGCCCGAATCTCCGGCCATTCGTCGCGCAGGCTCATTTTCGATTGTTCATGCCCTCCAAAATTACTGAATTGAAAACTGGAATCGATTTCGCCTACCCAATCAGCGGCTATCGCGTAAGCAGTTCGGGGCAATCGCCTGCTTTTTCTTTTTTATGAAAATGAAATATAAACAAATGTAAATAAACGACTTTAAGTTTTTGAACTTAAGACAGATGCCTGCCCAGGCTGCAGAAGGCTGTAAAACAGGATCAGGAAAGCAGTCGGATGCCCAAAATCGTGGAATAACCGGACGGTCAGCTGCCCATGCGCATGGCTCGCCACTCGCGGGCCAGCAGGCTGTAAACTTCCACGTCGTGGTAGGCTCCGCGCGAAAACAGGTTCTCGCGAAGCACGCCATCGCGCTGGAACCCGCACTTGCGCAGCACCCGTGCCGACGGCACATTTTCGGGGATGACCCGAGCCTCGACGCGGTTCAATTCCAGGTTGTCGAACGAATAGGCCAGCAGGCGGTTGATGGCTTCGGTCATGTAGCCGCGGCCCCAGCAGGCCGGCGAAAGGGCATACCCGATTTCGACGCGGTGGTGCCGCGGCTGAAAATCGACATAGCTCAGCGTACCCACCACCACACCCGTGGCCAGCTCTTCGATGCCCCACGAAGCCGGCTCGCCCAGCTGATAGTGCTGGAAGGTAGCCGTCAGAAACTGGTCCACATCCTCGAGGCTGCGGTAGCTGTCCCAGAGCAGGTAGCGGGTTACTTCGGGCTGCTGGCCATAGGCATAGAGGTCGTGGCGATCGCTGCGGCGCAGGCGGCGCAGCAGCAGGCGTTCGGTACGCAGGTCGGGATAAGTCAGGCGGGTGGCAGGGACACGCTCCATTGCCAGCAAGTTACATTTTTTCGGTGGAGCCTGCCTGCGATCGAAGCCGCTCAGCCGGCGCAAGGGGCCAGCAGCCAGTCGTCGGTAGCGTAGAAGCGGCGGTAGCCCGCGGAGCTGCGCAGCCCCAACCGGAAAGAAATACCATGCAACCGTGCGGGCAAGGGCACACGAATGCGTGCCCAAGGGCCATCCACCCGGTCGATGTATTCGACCAGTTCATGGCCGATCCGGCTGCCATCTTCAGCTTCAAAAACCAGATAAAGAGGCTGGGCACCGGGTTCATAGAGCCGCAGCCAGGCCCAGAATTCGTAATCGACCGGTTCCGCTAAACGGCCCTCATAAAAAAGCTGGGGCATGGGGGCCCAATGCCCGCCCCGTGAACGGTAGGCCGCCTGCGGACTTTCATCCTCAAACCGACGATCCACAAGCGGCAGACCCGCAGAGCTGGAATCCGATTCATGCCGCCCCGAAAGGGCGGCCAGCCGTTCGCGTTCGGCAGCGAGGATGGCCCGCCCCAGCACGCGGTAAACGGCCAGAGCCGAGTCCTGATGGAGCAGCTCTCCGCAGGCCGGCATCGCTTTTTCCTTGGGGCGCAGCAGCGGACTGCCGCGCTCCCAGACCACGAGATACCGCTGGCGGGCCTGAAAGGAATCGTGTGCCTCGACACGGTCGAAGGCAAAGCGGCCCAGCTGCGTCCAGCTCTGATCGAAGCGCGTGCGCGAGAGCGAGAAATTGACCATCGGCAGGCCCGTTTCGAGGCTCAGCCATGCGGCCAGCTCCTGCGTACGCCCGCGGGAATCGAGTCCGTAATTTTCCGAACCGATCGCAAAATAGGGCAGCACCAGAATCGCGTCGTAATCGGCAGGCTGGATGCGCTCGAGCCAGGCGAAACGCGGCACGGGCTGCGACCGCAGCTGAACCTTAGGCCCAAACTGCACGTGGATTTCCCAGCCCCACACAGCCAGCAGCAGCACCGCCAAGCCCGCGAAGCGCGGCCCGCGAGCCGCCCACCGCCACAACAATACCAAGGTAAGTGCCGTCAGGATGTAATACGCCGGAAACGCAAAGCGGGCCAGCGAGCGGAACTGGGCCAGCAGGCCCACGTAGTCGCCGCTGTTTTCCGGCAGCAGGGCCAGCGGAAAACCCATCGCAAAGACGATGCACAGCAGGGCCGTCCACAACAGGCGGTTTTCGAGCGGACGATCCCACCCGAAGGGCCGCCCCAGAACCGACCATCGCCGCCGGACGAGCAAAAACAGCCCCCCGAGCAGCCCGCCCACCAACACAAGCACCGTCGGGAAACCCAGATAAAGCAGGGTTTCGGCGTTGAGGGGACGGATGCCCACCAGCTGGTGCAAGGCATCACCCGTGGGGAGCTTGACCGGCAGCAGCAAGCCTTCCCAGCGGGCGTTGTAGCTGTCGAGACCCCAGGGATGAGGGGGGCGGAACTCGGCTCCCGTACTACCGCTCTTGACGAAGAGCAGCAGCAAAACAGCGGGCAGTACAACCGAAGGCAACACGGCCCGCAGCAGTTCGCGCCAGCTCATCTGCCCCTGCAGCCAGCCCACCAGCCAGAAACCGCCCACCAGCAGGCCCGCGATCGCCAGGTGGTACAGGTGCAGCAGACCCGCCAGCAGCAGCACCGCCCCGATGCCGGTCAGCTGCCGCCAGTCCCGTCGCTCATTGGCCCGCACCAGCAGAACCAGCGTCAGCAGGGAGGGCCAGGTATAGGCCAGCGAATAGTGGTAGGCCAGCCGGACGAGCTGCGGGCTGCCCAGCACCACAAACGCCGCCCCCACGGCTGCCGGCACAGCCGCCACCCCCAGCCGAACGAGCATCCACTGCAGCAACGCCGCCCCCACCACCAGATCGACCAGCAGCAGCAGCTTGAAAACCGCCAGCCAGAAGGGCCAGTCCAGATTCAGGATTTGATTCAATGCCCAAAGAGGCATCGCAAACAGCGGCTGGTTGTCTGTGAATACGATGTGATCGCCAAACGGTGCGTTCGAGCCGCTGAAATGTGTGGGCGATGTCCCGTAAACTATGTGGTAGAGAAACGTAAACTGATTCTTGACTCCGTCGTAGTGATCGCCCCAGGCATGCGAAGTCAGTCCCTGCCAGAGTGGCCCCATCCAGACCAGCACGCCCACCAGCACCAGCAGCACAGCCAGTCCTCGACCAGCCAGCACGGCTTGCAACCGATTCCGAAATCTATTAATATAAATTTGCACTAATTTCGATAATATAGATGTTTTTTTATTTGATAAACATTTTTTATTTTCTTTGCAATAAAAAGAATTTCAGGTCCTCCACCAGATGCGTACGAGGTTGACCAGTTCGCGAAGCATCACGCCAGCCCCAATCGAACTGAGCTCGACATCGGGCCGCAGCTGAACGGGGACAGCCAGCACCCGCAGCTTAGGATCCCGACCCGCCAGACGCAAAAATTCCACATCGAAGAGAAACTCATTTATGCGCGTACGTTGAAACACCACCCAGCCCGCACGGTTGAAACCTTTGAGACCGCACTGCGTGTCATCGACGGGCAGGCGCAGCAGCAGGGCCAGCAGCCGCCGCAGCAGCTGCGAAAGCACGCGCCGCCGCCACGGAATCTGAGCGTAGTAGGTCGCATCGCGCACTCCCACCGCCACATCGGCCCGCCCCTCGGTCAGGGCTGCCACCACCGCCAGCAGGCTGGCTTCGGTGTAGGGCAGGTCGATGTCGGTAAAGACAAAGTAATCGGCCTCGGCACAGGCACCAAAACCCGTACGCAGCGCGTAACCCTTGCCGCGGTTGGGCTGATAGGCAATCCAGCGTAGATTGGAAACGCGCTCCCGGAGGCGACGGGCTTCCTCGGCAGGTGATGCCGTCGAACCGTCATCGACGAGAACAAAGCTCCAGTCGAGGGCGGGTACAGCTGCAGCCAAGGCTTCCGCCCAAGGCATGAGCCGCTGCGACCAGCCGGCCGGCGGGTTGTAGCTGGGCAATACGACCGCCACGCGAGGCCTCGTTGCGGAATACATCCTGCAAACATACAGCGATCGGAACGAAGGTGGCGGGCAAATGCCGCCTAACTTTGCGCCATGCGCATTGGCATCCTCATGGGCGGACCTTCGCGCGAACGCGAGATCGCCTTCGCCGGCGGGCGTACCGTCTTCGACAACCTCGACCGGAGCCGCTTTACACCCGTTCCCCTGCTGGTCGACGGTCTGGGGGGCATCGTCCTGCTCGACTGGCCGTACCTCTACCGCGGCACCCTGCGCGATTTTTTCCCGCCGCCCCACCTGCTGGGGCAGCCCCCCTACCCCGCGCACATCGACCAGCTCGGCCCCCTCGACCCCGACCGGCTGGCCGCCGCCCGCCACCAGATCGGTGCTCCAATCGATCCAGCTGAGCTGCCGCTGGTCTGCGACCTTATTTTTACCACGCTGCACGGCCCCTGGGGCGAGGACGGAACGCTGCAGGGGCTGTGTCAGTGGCTGGGCTTGCCCTATACGGGCGCGGGCATCGCCGGCTCGGCCCTGGGCATCGACAAAATCGCCCAACGCCGCTGGATGCAGCAGGCGGGCTTCCCCAGCCCGCGCTTTCTGGTCCTCGACCGCGCGGCAGCCTGCAGCCCCCAGGCCGCCGATCAGATCGCCCGCGAAGTGGGCTTCCCGTGCGTCGTCAAGCACCCCACCCAGGGTTCAAGCATTGGCGTGGCACTGGCCCACACCGCCGCCGACCTGCCCGACGCCCTGGATGCCGCCTTCCTGCGCCGACGTCTCGACCCGACCGCCTGGCGCAGCCGCACGCCCGCCGACCGCTTCGCCGAGCTGCAACGCCTGACCGACCTGCGCTACGAGGTGGGCCTGCCCGCCTGGGCCGAGTGGGCCGACGGCCGCCGCCAGCCCGTCGAAAGCCCCCACGCCCTGGCCGCGCTCCTCGACTCCGAAACCGAAGCCTTCGAGCTGGTGGCTCTCGATGCCCCCGATGCCGTACTCGTCGAAGAGTTCATTCCGGGCGACGAGTTTTCGGTCATTGTCCTCGAAACGCCCGAGGGGCGGCCGCTGGCCCTGCCGCCCACGCGCATCCAGAAAAGCGGCCCCGTTTTCGATTACCGCGGCAAATACCTGGCGGGTGCCGCCAGCAAGCAGACCCCCATGCCCGCCCCGTCCGAAACGATGGCCCACCTCCTGCGTCTGGCCGAAGAACTGCAGCAGGCGGGCGATTTCGGCCCCTGTGCCCGCCTCGACGGCATCCTCGGTGCCGACGGCGTACCCTATTTCAACGACCCGAACACCACCTCGGGCATGCTACCCAGTTCGTTTCTGTTTCATCAGGCCGCTGAGGTAGGGCTGTCGCCTACGGCCCTGCTGACCTGCATCATCGAGCAGTCGCTGCGGCAGCGGCGGCGCAGCCCCACGACCCGCCCCCGTGCCGAAGCCCTGCTCGAACAAATCGGGAAGACTTTGAGCCACTGCGACGAAACGGACACCCGCCGCCAGCGGGTGGGGGTCGTGCTGGGGGGCTTCTCCACCGAGCGGCATATTGCCGTCGAAAGCGGACGCAACGCCTGGCAAAAACTCCTGAGCAGCGAAGCCTACGAACCGGTGCCGCTCTTCCTGCTCGATCATCGCCTGCTCTACCTGCCCCAGAAAGCCGCTCTGGGCCTCAAAGAAAGCGACCCGCCTTTCGGCCTCTGGGAACTGCCGCTGCCGCTGCTGCTCAAGGACAACGCCGACGACATTGCCCGCCAGGTGGCCGCAAGCATTGGCACGCCGCACGAACGGCGCGGACCCCTGGCCCAACAGTACGAGCGGGCCGCGCCCCTGCGCGACCGCTACGCTACAGCGCAGACCGAAACACCCCGATTCATCCCGTTTTCGGAGCTGGCGCGGCATGTCGATCTGATTTTCAACACGGCTCACGGACGGCCGGGCGAGGATGGAACCCTGGCGGCAATCTTCGAGGAACTGGGCCTGCCGCACAACGGCTGCGATCCCGCCGCCGCGAGCCTCACGATGGACAAGGCCGCTACCAACGCCGCCCTCGATGCCCTGGGCTTCCGAACGCCCCGCCGCCGGCTGCTCTGCGCCGACGAGTGGACAGGACGGCTGACCGAATCGCTGCTTCAGGGTCTGACCCGAATCGCGGATGGCGAACTGCAGCCCTGGCTCGTAGCCAAACCCAACGACGAGGGCTGCAGCAGTGCCGTCCGCCGCCTCCAAAGCCCGCAAGCTTTGGAGGCTTACTTGCGACTGGCCTTCCGCCAGGCCCATGCCTGGGACGAACGGCTGGCCCAGTTGCTGGATGTGCGCTCGCCCCTCGATTTTCCGGCCAAAGACGAGGTGCTGCTCGAAGAATGGATTGGGCCGCAGGCGGGCAGCCGGCTCATGGAAATCACCGTCGGGTTTTACACCGAGTATGCGCCCGATGGCGGGGTAGTCTGGCAGGTCTTTGAACCCAGTCAAACGGAGGCGCAGCTGGGTCTGCTGACGCTGGAAGAAAAGTTTCTGGCAGGCGAGGGCCTCAACCGCACCCCCGCGCCTTTTGCCGACGACCCCGACACGCAGGAGCGCATATCGGCGGGCATCCGCAGCCAGGTGGCAGCGGCCATGCAGGGTCTCGGGGTTACGGGCTATGGGCGGGTGGATGCGTTTGTGCGCATCGATGCCGGTTTCAATTTTGAATTGATTTTCATCGAAGTCAATACCTTGCCCGGTTTCACCCCTGCGACGGTGCTCTTTCATCAGGCGGCACGGGCCGGTCTGCGTCCCATCGACCTGATGGAGAAAATCCTTAGTTTTGGCCGTGAACGGGCGGCCCGTCAGCAGGCCCTGGCCTGAAAAGCCGTACCCCATCAAGCCCATGTCAGCGACAAATTACGAAAGCGATCCCTACGCCCCCGAACCACGAGCCACCCTGCGGCAGTATCTGGTGAGTACGGAATTCCTCCTCACGCTGGGTAGTCTGTTTTTTGGGGGGGTGCTGCTGGTGCTGCTGCTCTTTTACGTGATCCTGCCCTGGATGACCAACCACAACAAGACGGTCGATGTACCCGACGTTACGTCCGATCCGCTGAAAAAACGCTACGTCAAGGTTGACGAGGCGTTTGCCGACCTCGAACGGGCAGGACTGCATCCGGTGGTCAACGACTCGCAATACTACCGCGACCTGCCCCCGCTGTGCGTCATCCGGCAGGAACCGATAGGGCTGAGTATCGTCAAACCGGGACGTACGGTCTATCTGGTCGTCAACAAGCGCACGCCACCCGCCGTCAAAGTACCCGATGTGGTCGATATCAACCTCGATCAGGCCCGCAGCCTGCTCGAAAACTGGAAGTTGAAGGTGGGCCGCCTGACCTACACCCAGGGCGAATACCCCAACCTGGTACTCAAAGCCCTGTACCGCGGACGCGAACTGGAGAAATTCGAGGAAGTACCCGAAGGGTCGGCCATCGATCTGGTAGTCAGCCGGGGGCATGGCCCCACCCGCGTGGAACTGCCCAACCTGCTGGGGCTTGAGCTTCAGCAGGCCGTTTCGCGGCTCAACCTGCTGGGCCTGCGGGCCAGCGTCAGCTACGATGAAGCCTCCAGAAAACCCGTAGGCACGGTAGTCAACCAGTCGCCCCGCGCCGGCTCGCAGGACTCGGTATTCCAGAATGTGGTGGTGTATCTGACGGTGGCTGGCAGCCCCGATGCCGCCATCGAAGGCCCTTCCACCAGCGGTACTGCCGATTCGTCGGCAGCTAAAACCAAAAAGCCCGCCAACACCCGCGAGAGAAATGACTAAAAAGGCCGGTCTGGTCGTTAGCTGGGCAATGATCCGCCGTGGAACCGCGCTACTGATTGGCTGGCTCGCGTGCCTGCACGTGCTTCAGGCTCAGGAGGTCTGGCGGCATCGCAATCAGGCATTGATTCAGGATTCGGCTACTTCTTTCTTTTATTTTTCAAAAAATAATGATAGTGAATTTTTGAAAGAAAAAAGAAATGAAAATCAGGCACACAAGCAAGCCACCGGCGAGCCGCGGACGCTGACCCTGCCGTTTTTCGAGGATTTCAACCTGGGCCACAGCGGGCCGCTCGACGATGCCCGCCGCTTCGTTCCCGACACGCTGCGCTGGTTCAGCAACCGCGGCGTGCAGCTCAACCGCTCGAGCGCCATCGATCCGCCCGATTTCGGGGTCGCGGTTTTCGACGGTGCGGCCGACGACGGACGCGGCTGGCTGCTGCTGCCCATCGCCGTTACCGACGGGGCCGACACGCTGACCTCGCACGCCTTCGATCTGCGATCGTATGCGCTGGCCGACAGCCTGCGCCTGAGCTTCTGGTACCAGGGGGGCGGACGCATGGAACGACCCGATACGGTCGATTCGCTGATCCTCGAATTTCGCGATTCCGTGGGCGACTTCCGGCGGGTCTGGGCCAGTGCCGAGGTCGATACCAGCCGCTTTCGCTATGCATCCATTCCCCTGGAAGACAGCCTTTTTCTGCACAGGCGATTCCAGTTTCGGCTGCGCAACATCGCCACGCGCAACGGCCCCTTCGACCAGTGGTTTGTGGATCACATCTGGCTGGCGGCCGGTCGGAGCGCGGGCGACAGCCTGCCGGTCGATCGGGCGGTCGTGGGACTGAAACGCGGCCTGCTCTGGCCCTACACAGCCTTGCCGCGGCGGGTGCTCAACGGCCTGATGTACAACAAGGATTCGATCGTAGTAGAGCTGCGCTCGACCGACAGCCTGGAACAGAACTCGCGTTTGCACGTCATGCTCAGCGACCCTACGGGAGGCGTGGGCCTCATTGATGTGCGACGCGACAGCGTGGTTTTGCCGCCCCTGGCCGACCAACAAAAGGCCGTGCGCTTCGACGATCCCACGCGCTGGACCTATGCCCAGAACAGCATGCTGCGCCACACCGCCTACCTCGATTCCTCGGAGCGCGACCGCTACCGGCGCAACGACACGCTGCGGCTCGATTTTCGGGCCGATACCCTCTATGCCCTCGACGATGGCGAGGCCGAAAGCTGGTACGGGGTAACCAATCCGGGGGCACCCTTCGCCCAGATGTTTTACTGCGAGCAGCCCGAACGCCTGCAGGCGGTTTGGCTCACGTTCGTACCCCGCGAGACGGTCTACGATACGGCCCTGACCTTCAACCTGGGCATCTGGTCGTTTCGGGTCGATACCATCCGCAAGGTGGGGGTCTTCCTGCGGGATTCCATTTTTCTGGATACGATTATTACGCCGGTCTATCTGTCTGGCATTGAAGATACGGTACGCTACGGGCCGGTGCCCAACTTCTTCCGCCGCTATGCCTTCGATGCGGCAGCTGTGGCCGATGGCCTGACTACGGTACAGGGTTATTTTCTGGTGGGGCTGATCCAGCGGCAGGGCATTCCCATCGGGGTCGGCTACGACCTGAATGCCAACAGTGCACAACGGATCGTCTTTCAGGTGCGGCCCCAGGTGTGGGCGGCAACCGCCGGCACGGGTACGCTCATGATCCGGCCCGAGGTGGCCAACGCCTACCCCCGGCGCGAACCGCCGGCCCGCACCACCTCGGGCGGTCTGCGCATCTACCCCAACCCCGTACGAGGCTCGCGGCTGAGTCTGGACCAGAGCACGGGCGAGGCCCTCAACGGGGTGCGCTGGCAGCTGCTCGACATTACCGGGCGCACGGTGGGGGACGGAACGGCTCCGCGCTGGACCTGGCCTCAAACCCTCGACCTGGGCACCGCGCCACCGGCGGGGGTTTACGTGCTTCGGGTGCAAGGTACCACGGATTCAGGGTTTTATAACGCATGGACAACGCGGCTGCTTTTCGTAGACTGACCTCTGTCGAGGTGCTGGCCATCGGGGTTCATCCCGATGATGTGGAACTGGGCTGCGGGGGCACGCTGCTCAAGCTGCGGGCGGCAGGCCGGTCGGTGGCCATCGTGGACCTGACGCGGGGCGAACTGGGTACACGGGGTACGCCCGAACTGCGCCTGCAGGAAGCAGCGGAAGCGGCCCGAATTCTGGGAATCGAACAGCGGCTCAACCTGGGCCTGCGCGACGGCTTTATCGGTGAGAGTGAGGCCGAGGTGCGGGCGGTGATCGGGGCGTTGCGGGCCTTTCGCCCGCGGGTGGTGCTGGCCAACGCACTGGAAGACCGCCACCCTGACCACGGTCAGGCGGCGGCACTGGTGCGGCGGGCGTGCTTCCTGAGCGGCCTGCGGCGCATCGAGACGGCAGCCGGCGGCGAGGTACAGGCCCCCTGGCGGCCCGATCACCTGTACTGCTACATTCAGGATCGGTGGCTGCAGCCGAGCTTCGTAGTCGATATTTCGAGCCATTTTGAAAGAAAGCTGGACGCGGTGCGGGCGTTCCGGTCGCAGTTTTACGACCCGCAGAGCCAGGAACCGGAAACCTATATATCCTCACTGGCTTTTGGGGAGTACCACCGTGCGCGGGCGCGGGAAATGGGTCATTTCATCGGGGCGGCCTACGGCGAGGGCTTTGTGGCGGGTGGGCCGCTGGTGTCGGAATTGCTGCCCGGGCTGTAAAGATGTGAAAACAGATCATTGATCGTCCGACAGGGCCAGGCGGGCTTCGATGCGGCGTCTGGTTTCGTGGAGGATGTTCCAGATGATGCGCAGCTCGGCTGCATCGGTGGCGTCGTAGCCCTGCGATTCGGCGAAAGTCGTGGCGTCGAGGTAGACGAACCGCCAGTAAGGCCCCACGATGTAGCAGCCGTAAAGCGGCTCGCCGTCCGCGTTGAGGTGCTGGGCAGCAATCATCGTAATGAGCAGCTGGCCCTGGGGATCTCCTTCGGCATTGAGCCCGCGCTTGTACTCGTGGATGAAAAAGTAAGGCCGCTCGGGTTGCTCGATGCCGGCGGCGACCATCGCATCGACCTGGCCGGCGGTTTTGCGATTGTCAGCCAAATGCAGGCTCAGCACTCGGTTGTGAAACAGGTTGTAGGTGCGGCCCCAGAAGCGGATCAGACTGAGCAGCGGGCCAATAAACCGCCCGAAAAGCTCGTACTCGTTCCAGGCCGACACAAAACGCTGCAGTTCCAGCCGCAGCTCGTTCAGGCGCTGGTCGGTAATGGGATCGATCTCTTTGCGGGATTCCAGCCATTGCTTGAAGTCGGGCAACTCGTCGTTACGCTGAAGATTGAAGGCAAGCTCAACCTGGCCGATGGGCCATTCGCTAAAGTTACTGTACCATTTGGGTTTCATGATGGAGCAGGGATTAAAGCCAGGCGGGCTTCGATGCGGCGTCTGGTTTAGTGGAGGATGTTCCAGATGATGCGCGGCTGGCCGGCATTGCCGAAGTAAAAAAGGAGCTGTCTAAAGCCGATGGGTGCAACTCTGTTTGGGGCATTTCGAAGCGGTCATGCGGCCCATTCCCCAAGTTACAGCCTGCCGTGCAGCAGGGCAAGCAGGCCCCTCAGAACCGGATGCCGATAACGGTAATGTCGTCGGTCTGCTCGCGGTCGCCGCGCCAGTGGCGCAATTCGGCATCGAGCAACATGGTCTGGTGCTCCATGTCTTTGGTGTGGATGTCGAGCAGGAACTGGTAGAAGCGTTTCATGAGGTACTTTTTGTTCAGCTCGTGGCCGATCTGGTCGGCAAAGCCGTCCGAAAAGATATAGACGCTGTCGCCCGACAGCACCTCGAAGCTGTGGTTGGTGTAGTGGCGCGCGTCTTCCTCCTGATCGCCGCCGATGCCGTAGCGGTCGCCTTTCATCTCGATGATCTCGTTGTCGCGGATGAGCAGCAGCGAGCGGTTGGCACCGGCAAACTGGAGTTTGTTGCGTTTGACGTCGAGCTGACAAAGGGCAATGTCGAGGCCGTCTTTGTTGGCATTCTGGCTGTTCTCCTGCTGCAGTGCCACGCGGGTACGCAGGTGCAGCTGGTAGAGTATTTCGTTGGGCTTGAAGATGCCCTCCAGCTCGACGATCTGCTTGAGCAGGGTATTGGCCATCACGTTCATGAAGGCCCCCGGCACGCCGTGACCCGTGCAGTCGCCGCAGGCTAGAATCGACTTACTGAGCCGCCGGCTGAACCAGTAGAAATCGCCACTGACGATGTCCTTGGGCCGGAAATAGACAAAGGAATTGGGGTAGACCGAGCGGATGTCGCTGAGCTTGGGCAGAATGGCATCCTGAATGCGCTTGGCGTACTGGATGCTGGCGATGATGTCGTTGTTCTTGTCCTGGATTTCGTCGCGCACACGCTCGATCTCGGCCTTCTGGCTCATGACCTCGCGGGTGCGTTCCAGTACTTTCTGCTCGAGTTCGCCATAGAAGCGGGCGTTCTGGATGGCGATGGCTGCCGGAGCCGAAAGCAGGCGGAAAAGCTCGATGTGGTAGGCCGAGAAGGCATCGGGCTTCTGGTTGTTTTCCAGGTAGAGCAGGCCGTGAATCATCCCCTGATAGATCAGAGGGGTGCACAGCAGCGAGCGGCAGCCCATTTTGCGAATGAAGGGGTGTTTGGCAAACAGCCCTTCGTTCATGGCATCGGCCAGGATGACGTTATCGCTGGTCTTGCGGGCGTATTCGACGATGGCCGGGCATACGGGCGAAAAGTCGTTGACTTCGGTCGAGCGAATGGTTGTTTCGTAGGCTCCTGCGTGGCCTTCGGCTTCGATGCACAGGGCACCGTCGGATTCGCGCACCAGAATGATGTAGCCATTGATGGCATCGGCGTTCTCGATGACGATGCGCATGAGTTTGTGCAGCAGCTTGTTCAGGTTACGCTCACCGATGAGGGTCATCGAGGCGCGGTGCAGTTCGGTGAGCACCCGCGATTTGAAGAGCAGTTCGAGCCGCTGGTTGTAAAAGCGGGCTACCTCGCGCAGGGCCGCGCGGTAGTCCGGCCAGTCGATGGGTTTATAGAAGATGCGGTGCAGGCGGGCCGCTTCGAGGGTGGCTTCCGCGGGCAGGCGGTCGGCACTGGCCACGAGCACGCGCATGGCGTGGGGCCAGCGTTCGTAGGAGCGGACCAGCGATTCGGCCCCGGGAATGTCGGTCAGGTCCTGATCGGCAATGAAGAGGGCGATCTCCTGGCTCTCGGCCACGAGGCGGTCGAGGGCCTTGAGGCCCTCCTCGGCCCGCAGGCCCGTAACGAGTTCGTAGTCGGGCAGGATTTGGGCCGTCTGGTCGGCGATTTCACGTAGCGACTCGCGGTCGCTCATCAGGCAGATGACGTAGGGCTTGGCCGAAGTGAAGATCATCCGAGAGCAGGGCGGGCACCGTCGGGGTTCCCAATTGCGGCTCAAATTAGCAAATAAACCGCTGTCGCTGGCCCTTTTCCTGCCCGAAGTCCCAGCTGCCGAAAAGGGGTCTCACGATTCACGGCTTTTGAGCATCTTGCACCTTTGTCCCAATCTGACGAAGCACCATGCCGGCTTCTTCGACCCTTGCGCCCCAACCGCCTCGACGCATAGCTGCGGCCGTGGCCGTAGCGGCCCTCGGCTACTTTGTCGATATCTACGACCTCATCCTCTTCGGGGTCGTGCGCGTACCCAGCCTTACCGATCTCGGCCTGAGGGGTGAGGCCCTGACCCTCGAGGGTGAGTTCCTGCTCAACATGCAGATGTTTGGCATGCTGCTAGGCGGGGTGCTTTGGGGCGTGTTGGGCGACCGCCGCGGCCGCCTCTCGGTACTCTTTGGTTCGATCTTCCTCTATTCGGCGGCCAATCTGGCCAACGGCCTGATCTCCGACCTGACGAGCTACGCCGTGCTGCGCCTGATTGCCGGTATTGGTCTGGCAGGCGAGCTGGGTGCAGGCATCACCCTGGTAGCCGAGATCATGTCGCGCGAGCGGCGGGGGCTGGGCACGACCATCGTCGCGGCCTTTGGTCTGCTGGGAGCGGTGGCCGCCGGTCTGGTCGGCACCTACGACTGGGGCCTGAGCTGGCAAGGGCAAGCCCTGTCCAACTGGCGCGTTGCTTACCTGATTGGCGGGGTGCTGGGCATCGGGCTGCTGCTCCTGCGCATCGGCGTTGTCGAGTCGGGCATGTTCGAGCAGGCCAAGGCCCACGGGGCACGCCGTGGCGACCTGCGCCAGCTCTTCGGGCAGCGACGCAACCTCTTCCGCTACCTGCATTGCATCCTCATTGGCCTGCCGCTCTGGTTCATCATCGGTATTCTGATTTTTCAGTCGCCGGAGTTCGGGCAGGCCCAGGGGCAGACTTTTCCCGTACAGGCGGCTACGGCCATC
>CALDDN010000030.1 GCA_937936615.1 uncultured Bacteroidia bacterium
CGCCATTGGCGGGGCCGATGTTTTATTTAGGTGTTGATGGCACTTAGGCTAGCGCGGGTTCGTTGCGGAAAACAACTTGATTCTGCTCGTTCAGATCAACCAGAATCGGATGCTCTTTGGATATTGAACCCGAAAGAATCAGTTTGGCCAGTTCATCCACTACCTTGCGTTGAACCACGCGCTTGAGCGGACGAGCTCCGAACTGCGGGTCATAGCCGAGCTGTGCCAGCCAGTCGGCTGCCTCATTCGAAAACTCCAGCTGCAGGTCGCGCTCTTTGAGCATTTTTTTCAGGTTTTGCAGCTGAAGATTGACAATCGCACGAATCTCGTCGCGGTTCAGCGGCGTAAAGAGAATCGTTTCATCGATTCGGTTCAAGAACTCGGGTGGCAGAGTCTTTTTCAGCAAATCGTGTACTTCCAGCCGTATGCGGGCCATGACTTCGTCGCGGTTCTCGTCGTTCAGAATTTCAAGTCGCTGCTGAATCAGGTGAGCACCGAGGTTGGATGTCATTATGATGATCGTATTCCGGAAATTGGCAGTACGCCCTTTGTTATCGGTCAAGCGTCCATCATCCAAGACCTGAAGTAGAATATTAAATACGTCTGGATGTGCTTTTTCAATTTCATCTAATAATACAACCGAATAGGGTCGACGACGAATCGCTTCAGTCAATTGACCTCCCTCATCATAGCCAACATATCCCGGAGGGGCTCCAACCAGTCGGCTGACCGCATGCTTTTCCTGATATTCGGACATATCGATGCGCACCAGCGCATTTTCATCATTAAATAAATAATCAGCCAGGCTGCGGGCCAGTTCCGTTTTTCCGACACCGGTCGAACCGATGAAAATAAATGAACCAATTGGTTTGCGGGGGTCAGAAAGACCGGCACGGTTCCGACGGATCGCATTCGATACCGCTGCAATAGCAGCCTCTTGACCGATCACCCGTTGGTGAAGTTCGTCTTCCATCCGCAAAAGCTTTTCACGCTCGCTTTCGAGCATACGGGCGACAGGAATACCGGTCCAGCGGGCAATGATTTCTGCGATTTTTTCTGCATCTACTTCTTCGCTCAAGAGGCGTTTTCCGCTGCCGGTCTCCGTCAGTTCTTTTTTAAGAGCTTCAATTCGTTTCTCTTGTTCGACTATTTTACCGTAACGGATTTCAGCAGCCAGCCCCCAGTCGGCATTGCGCTCGGCCCGATCGGCTTCGTTTCGAAGCATTTCTATTTTTTCCTGCGCTTCGCGGATTTCCTGGATCAGACTTTTCTCGTGCTTCCATTGTGCCCGCAATTGATCACGCTGAGTAATGAGTTGATTTATTACTTCTGTTAACTCAGCTATTTTCTTTTCGTCCTTTTCGCGGCGAATGGCTTCACGTTCTATTTCCAGCTGCCGGATGCGCCGCTCCAGTTCGTCCAGTTCTTCGGGTAGCGAATCGATTTCGAGTCGCAACTTGGCTGCGGCTTCATCCATGAGGTCGATGGCTTTATCGGGTAAATAGCGGTCAGAAATATACCGCTGCGATAGTTCGACCGCCGCAACAATAGCCCCGTCGGTAATCCGCACACCGTGGTGAACCTCGTATTTTTCTTTGATGCCCCGCAAAATCGAGATGGCATCTTCGGCATCCGGTTCATCGACATATACGGGCTGAAACCGCCGTTCGAGGGCCTTATCTTTTTCGATATACTTCTGGTATTCATCGAGGGTCGTGGCTCCGATGGCCCGCAGCTCGCCCCGTGCCAGTGCCGGTTTCAGAATGTTGGCCGCATCCATAGCTCCATCACTCCGGCCAGCACCAACGAGGGTATGAATCTCATCGATAAAGATCATAATTTCGCCGTTCGACCGGATGACCTCATTGACTACCGCTTTAAGCCGTTCCTCAAATTCGCCGCGGTATTTGGCACCGGCCAGCAAGGCCCCCATATCGAGAGCGACCAAGGTTTTGTTTTTTAAATTTTCGGGTACATCACCTTGGACAATGCGGTGGGCGATCCCCTCGGCTATGGCTGTCTTACCTACGCCCGGTTCCCCGATAAGAATCGGGTTGTTTTTGTTGCGCCGCGATAAAATCTGCATTACGCGGCGTATTTCTTCATCGCGTCCGATAACCGGATCGAGCTTGCCATCGCGAGCCAGCTCGGTCAGGTTTTGGGCATAGCGTTTCAGGGCATTGAATTTGGATTCAGCGTTCTGATCCTTGACTTGCGAGCCTCCACGCAAATCCTTGATGACTTTCAATACATCTGCATCATTTAACCCCTGGTCCTTGAGTAATTGTCCGGCTTTGGACTTAACATCCAGTAAGCCGAGGAGCAGATGCTCGACGGTGATGAATTCATCGCCCAAGGCCGAAAGCCGCTTTTTGGCCGCATCGATAGTCTGAGCCAGCTCGTTGGATAGATAGGGCCCACTGCTGCTTTCCAGTACTTTAGGGTACGATTCAATTAATTCTTGCGTTTTTTGGCTTAAATAGCCGATGTTTACATTTAGTTTTTTCAGCAAAAAAGGCAATACGGTGTCATCCGATTGCAGCAGCCCTTTGAGCAGGTGGCCTGTCTCGACGGCCTGCTGGCCGTTGGCCTTTGCCGCCTCGACAGCTGCCTCGATCGCCTCCTGGGCTTTGAGAGTGAATTGGTTGAGGTTCATGGAATACTTGATTTTGATGCAGCTAGCGTTGCAAGTACGGTGCAGTCCTTCATTTGACTGCCATGCTGTCAGGGTGTGGCGTGGTTGTATTCTTGATTTGAATGTTTAACTTGCAATGCTGTCAAGCGCAGGAAGTTTGGCACGTTAAAAAGTTGTTTATATGGACTTTCTTGGAAGCCTCGGTCAAAGTCTGCAGAAGGACGGGCTGAAAGCACTTATCGAAACGCTTGGAACCAAGTATAATCTGCCTGCGAGTGTAACTTCTGCAGTCAATGGTTTGGTTGGGCGCATCGATGACCAACAGCTCAAAGCACTGACGGGTGCTCTGCAGGGCTTGGGATCGGGCAATTACACCGAGGCCTTGAGCCAGTTTCGTAACCTGACGCAGCAGCTCCCCGACGAGGGTATTCTGCGCTGGTTCAAAGGGGCTTTGGAATTGAAAGACGGGCAGGCGGTGCAGGCTCAAGCCGACCTCAAACAAGCCCAGCAACTCGACAGCCAGCTGCCCGATTTCTCCTCACTCCTTTCTTTATTAAAGTAATCCTGTTTTGTTCGGCTATGAACCTCAATAAAGCCCTTACCAAAGCCTACGAAAGCAAGTCCTTCAAGGAACTGGTCGACGCGCCCGTCGATGCCATCGCCGGTATCAGTGCCAACGATGCCAGGCTCCTGCAGGAGGCATTCAATGTCAAAACGATTGGCGACCTGGCCAAGCTCAAGTATGTGCGCTGGGCGCAGGCCATTGCTACGCTCGCCGAAACCGAGGAATAAACCGGCTCTACCCGAAGTCCCGCCCGAAGCTTGCCGCTTCGGGCTTTTTGCTATATTAGAGGCTAAACCTGTGATTCATGCGTCGATATTTTGCTTCTATTGCTTTTGCTTTGGTATTTTGGGCGATCTGTGGCATGGTGCCGCACGATTCGCTTGCCCAGCAGCCTGACGATTGGTGCGGTACCGGTCGGGTACTGGAGTTCCAGCTTTCGCGCCAGCCGGATTTGATTCAGCGGGCCTTGCATCGGCGTGAGAACCGAAGTGCGCCAGCCGGTAAAACAGCCGAACACAAAATTTATCGCTTCCCGGTCGTGGTACATGTCATTCATGATAATGGAGTCGAAAATATATCGCGGGCGCAGATCGAAAGCATGATTACGGTGCTTAATCAGGCGTTTCGCCATATTTCGCTCAAACCCGACTTTACCCCTACCGAGGATTTCGGAAATGGCCCCGACGTGGGCTTCGAGTTCTTTCTGGCGCGGCGCGACCCCCAGGGCAACTGTACCGATGGCATTAACCGCGTCCGTTCGCCGCTGACCGTGCACCGCCCCTTCAACAGCGAGGGCCAGTTTGATTACGCGCTCGATTCGACGCTCAAAAATCTATCCCGTTGGGATACCCGAAAGTACATCAACATCTGGGTGATCCGCTCGATGGGCACGGTGGGCGGCTACGCCTATCTGCCCTGGGAAAACACAATTACCGATTACCTCGATGGCATCGTGATGCGCCACGATGCGTCGGGCAATCGCGGGACTTCCCAGTTTTTCAAGACCTTAGCCCATGAAATGGGACATTATTTCGGTCTGATGCACCCCTTCGACAACGGACACCCGCGCATGCGTCCCGAACAGGACAGCTGCGGCGGCAACAGCCCCGCCACCTGCCGCGATTCGGGCGACTACGTCTGCGATACCCCGCCGAGCACCCGGGCGTTTTTCGACTGTGTCGACCGCAACACCTGCACCGAAACACCCGTCGACCGCAACGACAACAAAGAAAACTACATGTCCTACAACGACGACCGCTGCCGCAACATGTTTACGCCCGGCCAGATCGAGCTGATGTACAGCTATTTTGAAGAATACCGCCTGGCCATGGCCTCGGAAGAAAACCTGCGGGCCACGGGCTGGTACGACAGCCTGACCGTCGACCCTATCGGCATGGTGGCCCTCTGCGCCAACAGTCAGGCCCAGCGCGAGCCGGTTCGGCTTCGGGCTTCGGGTGCGCAGACCTACACCTGGGCACCGGCTACGGGCCTGGATCGCACCGACGGGCCGGAGGTCGTGCTCAGCCGCGAGGATGTAGGCACCTTTACTTACACCGTTACCGGAACGGGTGTGGCTTGTGGTAACGCCACCCAGCGGGTTACGGTGCCCGTTGTTGCGCCCCGTCTTTTGTTTCTGACGGCTGATGTTGTAAACCAGCCCAACGGGCTGGCTACGATCGAGGCGGTAGCCGGTGGCGGCCTGCCCCCTTACAAGTATGCGGTCGAGCCTCATGACCCCTTTCAGCCGAACTTCTGGCAGGAATCGGCTCGATTCGAGGACCTGGCTTCGGGCAATTACACGGTTTCGGTGCTCGATCAGGCGGGCTGCCGACTCAGCACCCAGCTTCAGGTTACTGTTTCGCGGGGTGGGACGAAGTCCCCGCTCGCTGCCCTACGCTCTTACCCCAATCCGGTTGCAGGCGACTGCCTGACGCTCGAGTGGCCCCTGCCCGTCCCTCAGCTGCTGAACTGGTCGCTCTCGGGTGTGGACGGACGCCAAGTGAACAGCGGTTGGGCCAGCTTGGAGGCCGGCCAGAACCGCGTCGAGTTACCGGTAGGCAACCTGCCCACCGGGGTCTGGTTTCTGCACGTGCGCACTGCCGAGGGAGAGTCCCGTGTTCTGCGGGTGTTGCGTCTTTGACTCCCAATATTGCAAGGGGTCGAACTGCCGGCCCAGCGTGTCGGCCAACACACCGGATTTCCCCTTTCGATACCGGACGAAGGGCAGATCGCACCGAAAGGTACCCGTTTCCTGGGTGCTGTCGGCATTGAGCACCGGATGAACCAAATGTAGCGCACCTATGGCAGGCTGGCCTGTGCGCCGTACCCATTCCTGGGCCACGCCCGCGCTGTAGCACGAAAGGAACAGGGCCTCGCTAATGCCTTCGATCAACAGGCTGTCGGAGGGCAGGGCAGAAAAAAAATTCTGGCGCGGCCCCCCGCCATATTTGAGAGCCAGATCGGCGCGGGTGCGGATGGTGTCGCGGTAAATGCCGTTGCGTTCGGCCATAAAGAGACCGAAGCCATCGCCATGGCCCAGAAATACCAGTGGCCGCGGCGCGGTCGAGTAAGCTACTTCGGTATGGAGCAGCTGCAGGGCCTGTTGCCCGTTGCGGGCGATGAGCAGGGGGCCACCTGTATGCCGGCGCAGGTGCAAGGCTCGCTGCCGAAAGCTCAGGTTGTCGCGGTGCCGGTCGGGCCGGTCGCTCCAGCCAATCCAGTAAATGGGGCTGGCTGCCGGAGGTGCCGGTGGGTTGGTTGAGTTGGGGCGGCAGGCCGAAAAAGCAAGCAGCAGACCAAAAACCAGAATACGCATCGAGCTGCGAAAGTAGAGCCTGGACTCTTTTGGAGAAAAAAAATCGGCCCCATCGGGGCCGATTCACATTTTACTTTGAATAAATTACTTTGAATAAAGTCGGAATTACTTTTCCATTTTGATGGAGATGCTGGCCGAGCCGGTTTCGTTGGGAGCCACGCTGTTGATAAGGATCAGGCCGTGCTTGTTGCCAAGGCCCGTGCGGAAGGCGATCACGTTACCGGCCTTGAACTGGCCACCCATGCCACCGGCTTCGACTTCGGTAATGCGCGAGCCTGGGGTGTTGCCGCCCGTTACTTGGGTGGGTGAGCCGGCATCGAAGGCGGGTTTGATGTTGTCTTCATCGTTCAGGTTGTTGAACTGGGCCGCTGTCAGGTTCGTTGTGCGGTATTCAACACCGACCACGCCCCAGTTGATGGCGAAGTTGCCGTAGAGGCTGCTGTTGTTGCGGGCGGGAGCCGAGGCCAGGTTGCTGCGCGAGGTGGGCGAGAAGAAGAAGGTGATGTCCACCAGGCTGGCGTTGGCTTGCGCTTCGGAGTTGTTGTAGCGTTGGCCGTTTTGCGTCGAGAAGAAGCCCTGCGTGTTGTTGAGCGTTACGTTGTTGTAGGCTTTGGGCGTTTTATCGACCGGCTGGGTGGTGTCGCGGGCGATGTTGTAGGTCAGCGTGCGGCTGGCCGACTTGCCGTCGCGGTCGACGACCGTAATGCGGTAGGCATCGGTACCGGTTGCGCCGCTGATGTTGCGGGCCGTAAAGTTGAGGGTGCGCTGCAGGCTCGCTACGTTCAGGTCTTTCTCGGTGTTGCCGGCTATGATGGAAAACGGCCCCCCGTCGCTTGCGAACTCGACACGGACTTCAGCCAGGTTTTTACCGTCGGGGCCTTTGTTGGCCGAGAACTGGATGCGGATCGGCGCACCCGGGCGCAGCGGGCTGCCCGTGGGCGTGGTGCTCGCATCGATCGTCAGCTTGGGATCTTCGTCTTTCTCATCCTTCGAGCAGCTGGTGAACACCAGGCTTGCTGCCAGCATCAGCAGCAGAAGCAGTTTCACATTCAATACTTTCATAGGGGTAGGTTTTAGGGTTTTGGGTCTTGGAACTAAACGGGTGCGAAATTACGAAAGTTTGTCGATATCAAAAATTTGGATTCAGTTAGAATGGAATCCGTCTGATTGCTTCATTCAGTTGTAAAGTAAAATTAATTTGCTGGCCGAACTGCTTCCAGGTCTGGGGTATGTCGTCGCGGTAGACGCTGCCCAGCAGCGGAAAATTGATGTGCAACACATCGGGCACCACTTTGAAACCCAATCCGGAGCCATAATAGCCAAGACCCCGTCCGCGGGCATTAGGTTGCAGGCCGTAGTCAGCAAACAAAAATAAATTGCTGGGCAGGCTCTGGCTCAGGTTGAAGGCCAGCATCCAGCGATCGGTACCCGGTAAAAAAAGCAGTGAGCGGAAGCCCCCCTGGTCGCCCACCAGCTGCCGGCTCCAGAAGCCCGTTTCCTGGGTCGGTGCCAGATCGACGATCTCCGTTTCGGGCAGGAACTGCCGCCGGTCGATGTAGTAGCGTTCGCCGAACATGTCGAAACCGCCCGAGAGGGCGTACTGGATGCCCGGCGGTACGCCCTTGCGCTGCGCCCACACCGCCGCAAAAATCCGCAGCGAGGTCCGAAAATCTTTGGCCCATTCCCACGAGGCATTGGGTACGAGCTGCACCTGCAGCACATCGGCATTTCGGCCGCCTGCGTGCACATCGAAACCCCAGGCCCAGATTTTGCGGTTGTCGGCGTAGTGCCAGTCGGCCCCTATGTAATAAGGTTTGAAGTTGTTGGCCACTTCGAGGCTGCCGTCGGCTTCGCGCCAGCCCAGCTGGTGGGTGCGCAGCGTCAGGATGCTGGTGCGGGGGCGGTTGGGCCGCGGCGAGGCAAAATAGAAATCGATTGCGTGTTTGACCCGCAGCAGGTCGGCAAACAGGGCCCCGCGGCTGCGGAATTCGACCTTGCGCAGCGCATGCCCGTACGGAAACTGATTGGCCCGCAGGGTAAAGCCTGCGCTGCCTGTCCAGTGTTCGCGCAGCAGGCTGTACATCGGCAGCACATGAAATTCAAAGCCCCGCTTGGGAAAGGGCTGGAAGAAGAAGATTGCGCCCAGCTGGTTGCCGTCGCGGCTGTTGTAGCCGTAGGCGGGCAGCCAGTTGAAGTCGCGGCGGTTGGGTCGGGGGCTGATGCTCGTTCCCAGTTTGAGGGCCGGTGTGGCCCAGCCGCTGGCGTTGTTCTGCAAGTTGGGTTCCACGAGCACATGGTCGTGTCCCGCGACGATGCGGCGGGGCCGTTTTTTGACCAGAATCGTTGTCGTACTTTTTCCCATGAATGGCGGCAGCCAGCCCTGGCTCAGTGTATCGCCCTGCGGGCCTAAGGCCACCAGCCGAACCGGCAGTCTGTATCCCGATTGATTGTTGACGACGACCTCCCATTTGCCCGTTTCCAACTCCCGCACCTGCTCCAGCCGGATGCGTACCGGATCGGCACTGGGCAGCAGCTCATCGAAAAACCAGCTCAAATCCTGCTGGGATGCCTTCTCAAACGAGGCTTTGATGTCGGCAGGTCCGGGGTGTCTGTTGAACCAGTCTTTGTAGTAGGTCTGCAGGCAGCGGTCTATCACCTCGCGGCCCAGGTAGTTTTCCAGGTACCGGATGAGCAGCGTCATGCGCATGTACACATCGAGACCATAGTTGAGGCTGGCGTATTCGTCGGCGGGCAGGGTCAGGGGCTGGTTGAGGTTGGCCCCCTGGCTGTAGGCAAAACCCAGCTCGCCCGTTCGGGACATGAGCACACTGAGTAGCTGGAACCTCAGCCCGTCGCCATACCCGAGCGGGACAGTGCCTTCCGACTGGCGTACCAGTTCCATGGCCCGCCCCTCGACATAGCTGTTGAAACCCTCGTCCATCCACGGGTGTGCCCGTTCGTTGCTGGCCAAAATGCCATAAAACCAGTTGTGGCCCACCTCGTGGATGATCGTCTGGCGCAGGATTTCGTCCCCGCCATTTGCCGAAACGACCGTGATCATCGGATATTCCATGCCGGCACCGGCACTCAGGGCACCGTCCACGGCCGTGCAACGGCTGTAAGGGTATTCGCCCACGATCTGGGAATAATACTGCACCCCCTCGCGCAGGTACTGGGTGGCATTTGACCAGGCACGATCGCTGCCGTGGTGGTTGAAGAGGGCCAGCAGTTCAACGTGCCGGCCCGAGGGCAGAAACATTTTTTCGGTCAGCACCAGGTACTGGGGGTCGCAGAACCAAGCGAAATCATGGATGTCCTCCTGTACAAAACGCAGCGTTTTGGTGCGCGGCTGTGCCGGCACCTCGAAGGGTTTGTCTTTTACCGCACCACCCGCCACCAGCAGCTGACGCGACTGCGCCTCGCGTTGCTTCATGAAGTTCTCCTCGGTCGGGTTGTTGACGAGCCGGCCCGTCGAACCCACCACGTAATGTTCGGGCACGGTGATCGACACATCGTAGGTGCCAAATTCGGAGTAGAACTCGCCCTGGTCGAGGTAGGGCATCGGGTGCCAGCCCTGCCGGTCGAAGACCGCCGGCTTGGGGTACCACTGTGTAATCTGATACTGTTCCCCCGTGCGGCCCAAGCGCGAGAAGCTTTTGGGCACCTGCACGCGGAAAGGCGTGGTGATGATGGCACTGTCGCCGGGCAGGAGGGGCTTGTTGAGGGGCAGGCGTACGATGTCGATGTGTTCGGGGTGGGGCAGGGCGCGGCGGAACTCGCCGTCGATGCGGAAGGCCAGGCTGTCGATGAAGCCCCGTTCGCTGCGTTTGCTGTGGTGGAAGGCACTCTTACCGTTGCGCAGCTGCTGCCTGGCCCAGGCTGTCTGTCTGTTTTTATAGGCGTTGGGCCAGAGATGCATCCAGATTTCAGTCAGCACATTGGGCGACTGGTTGCGGTAGGTCATGCGCACGCGGCCGTGCAGCTGCCCCCGATCAGGATCGAGCCGCACCTCGATGCGGTAATCGACGCGCTGTTGAAAATAGTCATTTTGTGCACACAGTCGACCGGTAATCAGGACAGGCGACAGCATCAAAAACAGGAGGGAGCGCAGATTCATGATCGCTAGGAGTTCAATTCCGGCCTTGAAGTTAGCAAGCAGGCGCGGTTTTCCACGTGTGGCATATTTTGTGAATAACTAACGGGAACTTAACAAAAACTAGTCAGCCTCATTAATTCACTCAATCATGATCGCAGATCAATTCATTACGACCGGTCATTTGAGCCGTGTAAAAGGAACCGTTTTTCAAACGTTTGCCACAATTCAAAAAAAGCACAGACACTCTGAACTCAAAGTTGGAGTTACCTCCGACTCCCACCGTCGGTTCAAGGAGCACAACCGCAAGGAGGGATGGAAAGCCATGTACCTGGTCTATCGGACCACCAGCATCGATTATGCGCGCCAGTTGGAAGATGACCTGATCGTTTCCTTCTGGTCGAAAGTTCAGAACTTACGGCGCGGCGGCGCAGGATATTTCCCCTACGATGCCCAACATTTCTGGGTATACATACTGGTGTCCTGAGTGAATTGAGTTTTGCCTGGCCACACGCCAAGGGCTTTGCGGCATACTGCTGCCCATTCATCGCCACATGCACCGGCGCAGAAAATCCGGTCAATTGTTCAGCGGCGGTATTACCAGCGTGAAAGCCGGAATGAGCACCGGAAAACTGAACCGATCCTTGAGGCGCACCATTACATAGTAACCCGACATCTGCCCGATTGGCTGGCGAATGACGCAGCCGCTCACGTAGCTGTAATCCTCATCAGGGGCTAGAACCGGCTGCTGGCCTACCACCCCTTCCCCTTCGACGACGCGCTTTTCCCCCAGAGCCTCTACAATGTCCCAGTGGCGGCGCATGAGTTGCACGTAGCTGTCCGACTCGTTGCGAATGCTGATGCGGTAAGCGAAGACATGCATGTACGTACTGGGCGACGACTGCTCGGGAATGTACATAGTCTGCACGCTGATGCGTACCCCGTCGGTTACGCAGGAAGCGGGCTGAAAAGGATCAGTCATGGCGGAAAGTGCGGCTACTAGTGGAAATCAAAAACAGACCGAAGGTCAAATTAAACTACCCTTTCAACATCGGTCGATGGGGAATAGTGCAGTTGCCTGCAGCGATAGTTTGGCATTTTTCAGCCTTTAGCGACTGCCGCGCTTGCGGGTACCGTTATCGGGTGTCAGGACACGTGCCAGTTCCAGCGTACGAACCAGAGCGAAAGTCTGCCGCCGGCCCGGCTGCTCAAAAAATGTTCGCAGCTCGTCCTGCCCCGAGGGCGAGCGCAGAGCATAACCCAGGTAGCGGTCGGCCCGTTCGATTTCCCCCCGGCTGGCGTACCAGTCGGCCAGCAGCAGGTTGAGCCGCACGCGGTAGGGCGAGGGCCAGGCCGGCAGCCGGTCGTACAAAGCCCAGGCTTCGACCGCCAGTTCCATGAACCGATCCGACTGGCCCCGCGCGCGGGCCAGCTGCGCCTCGATCACCAGCCAGTCGGCTGCACTCGTATGCCGGTCGCCATAGACGGCCAGGGCCATGCGTCGCCCCTCCTGCAGGTTGGCCTCGGCCACGCTGAAGCTGCCCTCGCTCAGGGCCGCCTCGGCCAGGGCGCGGTAAATGCGCACACACTGGGGGTGCAGGCGTTCGCCCCGCTGTTCACGCGTAGTCAGCACATGCTGCAGCAAGGCCCGAGCCGTCGCCAGATCGCCCGCCCGAGCCTCGGCCCGTCCCAGCGATTCATACAGGAGGAGCTGCTCGTCGGGGCAGTGGGCGGTCAGGGCCTCGCCCAGTCCGTAGCGGGCTGTCTCGAGCCAGTCGGCCAGCCGGCCCGACCGCTCCGAAGCTTCGGCGTGCAGGGCCGCCCAGCTCGCACGGCGGCAGCCTTCCGGAGCCGCCAGATCGACGCCGGCCGTCAGCAGCTGCAGGGCTTCGGTCGTGCGGCCCTGCGCCAGCGACCACTGCACCCGCGCCTGCACCCCCGCCCAGAGTCGGGCTGCATCCTGAGGACACAGCTCGGCATACCAGGCGGCGGCGTGGCGCAGGCAGGCACCGGCGGCGGCGTACTGGCCCAACTGGGTGAGCAGTTCCCCCTGTTCGCGACGGATATCCACGTCCACGAGGGGATCGGTCAGCAGATGTCTGGCCCGGAAATCGCGCCAGTTTCGCAGAGCTTCCATGGCTTCGACGGGCCGGTATTGCACCCGCCAAAGGTTCACGCGCTGACGCAGCAGCCCTTCGCGCAGGGCCACCGAGTCGCGGCAGCAGCCCGCAGCCGCACGGGCCGCATCGATCCAGTCGAGGGCCTGACGGGTCTGGCCCTGCTGGCGGGCCAGTTCGAGGCGCAGCAGGGCCAGCTGCAGGCGAAAGGGGGCCGCGCCCTCGGCGGCAGCCGCGAGCAGGCGGCCCGCCTGCTCGAAGCAACGCTCGGCACTGACATACTGCTGCTGACGCATCCACGCGCGGCCCCAATCCATGAGGATGAGCGCATTTCGGGGTGCGGACTCGCCCATGGTCTTGATTTGGTGTTTTAAGGCCTTGTCGAAATAATCATGCGCAGTTTTGAAATCGCCCTGCAGCGCGCAGACCTGGGCGTAGCGGTGCCAGCGGTCGGCCATCGCACGGTGGCGGTCGGTGGCGTGGCGGCGCGTCAGCTGGTCGGCCAGCTCCAGTTCGAGGAAAGCCTGCCGGAAATCGCGGCGGCCCGCCCAGATCAGGGCCTGGGTGTCGTGAAGCTCGGCCAGCACCAGGGCCGCCTCCGCACTGGGGATCAGGTTCAGCTGGCGTCCTTTAGCCAACCATGCAATGGCCGAAGCCGTATCGCGTCGGATGGCGGCCTCCTCGGCCAACAGGCGGTAGAGGCGGGCCAGGCAGTGGTAGCGCGGGCCGATCTGGGCGATCGTCAGCTCGAGCCAGCGTTCGCAGGCCAGGCGCACCGCCTCGCCGTAGCCCTGGCGCAGCAGAATTCGCTGGTTGAGTTCAACGCCCAGCAGCACGCGGTCGTAGAGCTGGGCCGTAAGCTGGGGTTGTTTCTTGACCTCGGCACGGGCCAGCAGGGCCAGGCATTCATCCATGAGGCGCAGGCCCTGCTCGGCCGCAGCGTCGGTCTGGAAATTCAGTTCCAGCTGCTGCGCCTCGGCCGCCAGCTGGTCGAGGCGTGGCATTTCTTTGCGCTGGCCATGGGCCGTGGCAGCGGTCAGCACCACCCAAGCAGACAGGGCGGCAGCCGCCAGCACATGGCGTGATCTGCCGCGACGTTCTGTTGTTGTTTTATTTTTTGGGTCTATAAAAAGTAAAAATATGGGCTGAATATGTCTTTTTTTGTCTTGTAAAAACAGTTTTATTTTTATTTCTTTCCGAAAAAAAACAAAAAGAGGGAGCCGGTCTGTCGGTCGCTCGCCGCACGGGCAGCCCGTCAGCGGGGGATGGTTGGTGCGGGGCAGGGCAGCGCGGTTCATCTCAGCTTTGGGGCGCGAAGCGCAGAGCTTGGGCGGCGTGGCGGCCGGTTGGCTGCCCGTCGGTAAAGACCACCTCGCCGTTGACCCAGGTGGTGAGCACGCGGCCCCACAGTTGGTCGCCTTCCAGCGGCGACCAGCCGCACTTGTAGAACAGGTTTTCGGGCGTAACGCTAAAGCTTGCTTCAGCATCGAAGAGCACGAGGTCGGCCCAGCAGCCTTCGCGTAGGTAGCCGCGGTCGACGATGCGGAACAGCTCGGCGGGGGCGTGGGCGTATTTGCGTACCAAGGTCGGCAAGTCGAGCCAGCCCTGACGGCAGCCGGTGTAGAGCACGCTCAGGGCGTGCTGCACCATGGGTGCGCCCGAGGGGCACTGGAAATAGGACTGGCCTTTTTCGGCGCGGGTGTGGGGGGCGTGGTCGGTGGCCAGCACATCGATGCGGTCTTCGAGGAGGGCCTGCCGCAGGGCGGCGCGATCGGCTTCGGATTTGATGGCGGGGTTCCACTTGATGAATGCTCCGCGCTGTGCGTAGTCGGCCTCGGTGAACCAGAGGTGGTGGACGCAGGCCTCGCAGGTGATGCGCTTGGCCCGCACATCGGCACCGGCGTCAAAGAGCCGGACCTCGGCCGCGGTCGAGAGGTGAAGCACATGCAGGCGGCTGCCGTGGCGGCGGGCCAGGTCGAGCGCGGTCTGGGTGCTCAGCAGGCAGGCCTCGGCACTGCGGATGTGCGGATGTTCGGCCATGGGCACCTGCTCGCCGAAGCGGTCGCGGGCAGCGGCCAGATTGGCCCGTATGCTTGGCTCGTGTTCGCAGTGCGTGGCGATGAGGTGGGGCACCTCGCGAAAGATGGCCTCCAGTGCTTGCGGATCTTCGACGAGCAGATCGCCTGTCGAGGAACCCATGAAGATTTTGACACCCGGGCTGCGGGTGCCGTCCAGGGCGATCAGTTCGGCCAGGTTGTCGGGCGTGGCACCGAGAAAAAAGGCGTAGTTGACGGCCGAGACGGCGGCGGCGCGATCCATTTTGGCCTGCCACAGGTCGCGGGTGGTGGTCGCGGGACTGGTGTTGGGCATCTCGAAATAGGAGGTGATGCCTCCGGCGGCAGCGGCCCGTGATTCGGACTGCAGGTCGGCTTTGTGCGTCAGGCCGGGTTCGCGGAAATGCACCTGGTCGTCGATGAGGCCCGGCAGCAGGTAGCGTCCCTGGGCATCGAGGGGGGGTGCGGGGTGGTCGATGGTGCCACCCACGCGGGCAATGCGCCCGTTTTCGATGAGCAGGTCGCCCTCGGAGATGCGGCCTTCGTTGACCAGACGGGCGTTGACAATACGGCAGGTGTTCACGGCTGGGGGAACTGCAGGCGTTGGCGGGCGGCCCGCAGGCCCTCGGCTGCCTGCGGGAAGTTGGGATCGAGGCGCAGGGTCTGTTCCATGGCGGCGGCGGCTGTGGTGTAGTCGCCACCGTTGTAGGCGATACCGCCTTTGTCGTACCAGTACTGGGGGTTTCGGGGTTCGTAAGCTAAGGCCGTATCGAGGGCGGCCAGGGCTTCGGGGATGCGCTGCATCATGCCCAGCGTCGTTGCTTTCAGGTGCCAGGGCTTGCCGGTGCTGCGTTCGTAGCGGATGGCTTTCTGGCAGTAGTAGAGGGTCGAATCGGTGTCGCGGTTGGCGAACTTGCGCTGGGCCACGCTGTGGAAGTGCATCGCGAGGATGTCGTAGTGCTTGCGCAGGGTGCTGTTGTGGGGGCTGAGGGCTTCGGCCTGATTCCAGGCGGCCTCACATTCGGCGTAGCGTCCGAGCATGTAGAGGGTTGCCCCTTTGTCGAGCCAGGCATCGACAAACTTGGGGTGCAGCTCCAGGGCGCGGTTGTAGTGCATGAGGGCGCGTTCGAGCAGGGCTTTGTTGTGCTGGCCCGTCGAATCGTCGCGGCCCATTTTGAGCAGGGCCTCGCCCGCGCCTTTCTGGGCTTTGGCACTCATGGGTACCGTTTCGACATCGGTCAGAAAGAGCGTCTCGTTGTTCTTCCACACGGGGTTGCGTGCCCAGACCTTGAAGCACGAGGGTACCAGCAGGAGCACTGCCAGCCCCAAAAACAGCTTTTTGGCCAGCCTGGCTTCATGCAGGCGGCTCAGGCCCACCCCCACCACCGCTGCCAGCGCGAGGGCAAAGCCTACCGAGGGCTGGAACAGAAACCGTTCGCCCAGCGTGCCACCCAGATTGAAAACCAGGTTGCTGAAAATCGAAATCGACGCCAGATAGAACCAGATGCCGTAGGCCGCCGCCCAGCGGCGGGGCAGTCCTACCACCGCCACCGCGATCAGGCCCCCGTGCACCAGCACGCTGGCCCATACCACCGGTGCCGTCCAGTTCTGATAGGGAATCTGCTGGTAACCGTAATCGAAGGCCAGGGGATGGGGCCAGACCAGCAGGCCCAGGTAGCGCAGCTGCACGTAGGCGATGGTGGCGTATTTCTGGGCGGTCGTGGCCAGGATGTAGGGCTGGTTGAGCACGTCGGTGCTGGCCCCCGAGAAGCGCAGGCCGATCACGCCCGTGCGCATCGCCAGGTAAAGGACGGCCACTCCGAAGTAGGGCAGCGTCAGGCGCAGGGCTTCGCCTGCCTTTTTCTGGTGGAAGAAATAAAAGGTCAGTGGCAGAATGGCCAGAAAGGTAATGCCGTTTTCCTTCGAGAGCAGGGCCAGCAGATAGCAGAGGGCTGCTGCCGGACTGAAGGCCGCTCCCCGCCGCAAGGCCCGCGAGGCATGGAGCAGGGTCAGCAGCAGAAAAAGCAGCGACAGGATTTCGTCGCGGCCCTTGAGGTTGGCTACCGCCTCGGTATGAACCGGATGAATCGTAAAGACGAGTGCGGCGAAAAAGGCCCAGTCGGGCTTGTGGGGCCAGACCGTCTCGATAAGCCAGCGAAAAAGTACCCAGCACACCAGCGCATAGAGCAGCACGTTGATCAGGTGGCTGAAGGGTGCGGCGGCCGGACCTTGGCCCGTGAATTCGTACTCGATGGCGAAGGTAACGAGGGCCAGCGGCCGCCACCGTCCCCCTGCGAGGATGTCGATGTTCGGCCCGAAGACCCCCTCGAAGCTGTCGGTGGTCAGGAGCTTGCCGATGCCGCCGAAACCCTGCTGGGTGTAGGTGTTCTCGGTGATGATCATGCCGTCGTCCAGCGCGTAGCGGTTGCCCAGGGTGTTGAGGTAGAGCAGCACCGCCAGCCCGAAAATGACGAGGGCATAGAAACTGGCGGGCCGCTGGGGCAGCCATTCGAAGTGCAGCGCAGGAGCGGGCGTGCGGCGCGGCCGCGGTGCGGGGCCGGGCACGGCAGCCGACGGAGTGGCTGGCGGTTTGCGGACGGGTGGGCGGCGGGCGGCCATGCCCGCGAAATTAAGCCGAAATGGCCGAAGGTGGGGCGAATCCGGACGTGGTGCCGTGCCCAGCCCAGAACTTCAGCCGGCGGTTTGCCTCTTGCGGTGATTTATGTCCGTGTGGAGGGGGTATTTTTTAGTTTCCCTCGACGAACTGTTCGAGCACGCGCTTGCGGGCATCCTCGTATTCGTTGTCTTCGATCAGATGCTGTTCGTAGGCGGCTTTGAGCATTTGGAGGCGTTCGACCAATTCGCCGGTGGGGGCGGGCGGGCTTGAGATGCCCACGGCCACTGTGGATGGATGGATGTGCTCGGGTTCGAAGGGGCGGTGATCGAATTCATTCCGGAGCAGATCGGTCAGGATGGCAGCCATTCTGTTGTATTGGCTCGCGTTGAACAGGTAATCGAGCTGGCGGAACAGGCCTTCGTCGAGCTGAAGCACCTCGACGAATTTGCTGTACTTGTTTTTCGGAATCCAGCTGCGCCCGTGTTCGATCTGGGAGACGGCCTGTTTGGCGGCTGTAGGGCTGTAGTCGAGTAAAATCCCCAGCTCATGCTGGAGCATATCCAGTTTCTGGATGCGCACGAGGCGCACGTATTCGCCCCAGAGGTGCAGGGCATATCTTTTCATGAACTGTTCCATCTCTTGTTTTTATTCTTAAAATCAATTAAAAAAAGAGTATATAATCGGATGAATGTAGTCTGGACGGCAGGGACCGGCAGGCAATCGGGCAGACGCAGGCATCGATGAGTTGTCGGTCGGCTCGGCGATAAATGTTTACGTGATTTGTTTACGTGGTCGTTTTTATTTTATTTAGTCTGTGTAGTTTGTGTTGTTAAATGGTAGCAAAAAAACTGCCATTTGGTCTCTGATCGCAAAGGTTCAGGCCTTGATTCGATTGTTTTTGCGCTTAACTCATTGAAAATGAGCTTTTTTGTTTTTTAGTGAAAAAAATTTGAAGACCTGGCAACTTTTTAGGCTTTCAAACCGTATAATTTACTAAACTTTAACTTTAAAAACTAAGTAGAGTTAATTAGTAAAATAGATTGATTATCTGTACAGGAAGGAATGTGAAGATTTTAAATGTCTTTGATATCCCTGCGGTTTCTGAATTGGACACGGATAATCTTGACTGTTGGGCTGTTCATGAACTGCACCCTCGACTACCTAGAAGTCGAAAGCCAGTCAGATACGTGAATTCAGTCAAGCCTGGAGCGGCTCGACCAACCAGCGCATCCTTTTGCTGTCCGACCGCTACCGGGACATCGTCCCCGTAGAAGCCCGCGAAATAGAAATCATCCTTCACGAAGACGGCTCCGAAACCGTCTACGGCTAACCCGAGGACTGGATTTCCCCCGAGCCAGTCCTCGAATCCTGAATCCGATCCACGAGCATCCGGCCCGATTGATGGCCAGCTATCCGTCAGGAGACCGGCGATGCTGGGGCTGTCCAGCTCGCCGGTTCCGAAGACTCGTCCTCGTTCCTTGCTTTCAGTATCGTACCCGATTCGCCGGCCTGCAGGCAATACGCCCGTCCCCCCAGTTCCAGGGGGCGGTTGGGCTCTTCGTGTCCGAAAGGCAGTCCGAAAGCGACGGGGCAGGTGGTATGGGCCGTGTGTTCGCGGATGATCGCGCGGTAGTCGGCTCCGAAAGGCGGGTCGTTCCCAGGAATGCGGCTGAACTGGCCCACCGCCAGACCCGACAGGCTGTCGAGCAAGCCCGCCCGCCGCAGCTGTACCAGCAGCCGGTCGATCCGGTATTCGTACTCATCCACTTCTTCCAGTACCAGGATGCGTCCCCGCGTGTCGGGCTGGTGGCGCGAACCCAGGCTGTGCGTCAGCAGGCTCAGGTTGCCTCCCACCAGCGGACCGCTTGCCAGACCCCAGCGGTTCGACGGGTCGGGAGCAGCCCGCAGCGGGGGCGGCGGTGCGCCCGCGCAGATCGCCAGCACCTGCCGCACATCGTCAGGTGTGGCCGTCGTCAGCACCGGTGCATGCAGCGAGGCACAGCCCGCCGCCTGCCACGCCAGGTGCAGGGTTGTCAGGTCGCTGAAGCCTACAAGCCATTTAGGTTGTTCCCGTAGGGGGCGCAGGTCGAGCCCGTCGACAATGCGGGCACTGCCCCAGCCCCCCCGTGCCCCCCAGATTAGCCCCACTTGCGGGTCGTCGATCAGAGCTTGCAGCTCGGCCCGGCGCAGCTCGTCGGGAGCTGAAAACACCCGGTCGGGCAGCGCATCGAAAGCCGCGCCATAGATTACCCGATAGGGCAGGGGATCGAGCAGCTGGCGGATATGCACCCGCTGCTCCTCGCTCAGGGCGCGGGCGGGGCAGCACACCCCGATGGCCTGAGCGGCTGTCAGGCAGGGGCGGCGCACTTAAAAAGGCAGGTCGTCCTCGACGAAGTCGGGTTCGGGTGGGGGTACGGCAGGGTAGTTGCTGCTTGTGGGCTGAGCCGGTGTAGCAGCTGCTGGCATCGGAGTCGTACTCATGGGTTCGCTGCTGCCTCCACCCAGGAGCCGAAGTTCGGTTACGCGGCATTCGAGGCTGCCGGCCGGCTGGCCCTGGTTGTTGACATAGACATTGACCGAGGGAACACCTTCTACCAGCACCATCTTGCCTTTTTTCAGGTACTGAGCGACTCCTACCTTGTCGGGATCACGCCAGAAACTGCACCGGATCCACGTGGTACGTTCGGACATGAGATTGGTGTTGCGGTCGCGGTACTTCTCCGAATGGGCGACGCTGAAGGTAATGACGCGGGTGCCATTCACTTCGCGGATTTCGGCATCGCGGCCCAGGTTACCGATGATCGTCATTTTGAGGTAGCTCATGGTCTTTCGGTTCAAAAAGATCAACTGGCAAGTTACGTAGGCCGCTGCCGGTTGGGCTTTCTTTTTTTTCCACGAAGGGATCAGCCCAGCTCGTGGCCCATTTTTTCCTGCTTGGTCTCCAGATAGCGTCGGTTGTGGGGGTTGGCGGGCATCCTGAGCGGCACCCGCTCGACGATCTCGAGGCCGTAGCCCGAGAGGCCCGATCGTTTGCTGGGGTTGTTGGTCATGAGGCGCATCTTGCGCACACCCAGGTTGCGCAGAATCTGGGCCCCGATGCCGTACTCGCGCTGGTCCATTTTGAAGCCCAGTTTCAGGTTGGCTTCCACGGTATCCATGCCCTCTTCCTGCAGCATGTAGGCCTTCAGTTTGTTGAGCAGGCCGATGCCCCGCCCTTCCTGATACATATAGACCAGCACGCCGCGGCCTTCTTCGTTGATGCGGTGCAAGGCGGCGTGCAGCTGTTCGCCGCAGTCGCAGCGGCACGAGCCGAAAATGTCGCCCGTCGCGCACGACGAGTGCACCCGCACCAGCACCGGTTCGTCCTCGCTCCACGATCCCTTTACGAGGGCCAGATGGGTTTCGCCCGTGTGCTTGTGGCGGAAGGCATGCATCGTAAAGTCGCCGTGGACGGTGGGCATGCGCACCGTAGCCTCGCGGGTGATGAGTGTTTCGTGGCGCAGCCGGTACTGGATCAGCTGCGCAATCGATATGAGTTTGAAGCCCTGTTCGTCGGCCAGCTTCCGCAGCTGGGGCAGGCGGGCCATGGTGCCATCCTCGTTCATGATCTCGACGATCACGGCCGCCGGTTCCAGCCCAGCCAGACGGGCCAGATCGACCCCTGCCTCCGTGTGGCCGGCCCGCCGCAGCACGCCATCGCTTTTGGCCCGCAGCGGAAAGATGTGGCCCGGTCGCCCGAAGTCTTCAGGGCGTGTCCGCGGATCGACCAGTGCCCGGATGGTCTTGGCGCGGTCTTCGGCCGAGATGCCCGTCGTGCAGCCGTCCTTCAGGTAGTCGACGCTCACGGTGAAGGCTGTCTGGTGGCGGGCGTTCGAGGAATCGACCATCAGTTTGAGGTCCAGTTCGTCGCAGCGTTCCTCCGTCAGGGGCACGCAGATCAGCCCCCGGGCCTCGCGGGCCATGTAGTTGATGTCCTCGGGGGTAACGAAGCGGGCAGCCATGATGAAATCGCCCTCGTTCTCGCGGTCTTCATCATCGACGACAATAACCATGCGTCCCCGCCGGATTTCGTCAAGAGCCTCTTCGATTGTGTCGAGCCACTGGGAGGGTTTGTCGTCGTTGGGGCTGGCAGCTTCATCAAGCAGCCATTCGTTTTCGTGGAGCATGTGGCTTATATCTTCCTGATTATCCAAACAACAACTCGGTTAAAATAAATCGGGAATCCGACTGCCAGCCCTCAACGCCCAGTCCGCAAGGCTCTTCAAGCCCCATCTGAACAAGCGTCAGCGATCGGAAAAAAATTGCTCAGTAAGTTTTTGAAATTATCAAAAAAGCCGAAACAGACTGATTGCAAATAGCTTTACTTGATTTTTAGAACTATAAAATAAAACTGCATCCCCAGCCGCGGATAAAGGAACCGCAGATGGCATCGCAGCACTCCGATTGATTTCTCACCGCCCGCGGTAGACCACCGTCAGCGTGCCCGTCATGTTGATGGGCGTGCCATCGTAGGCCTTGGCGCGGATGCGCCAGACGTAGACCCCCTCCGTTACCCGCGTGCGGAAGTCCCGCCCCTTGATGTCGCCGTACCACCGGAAGTTGGGGTCCGTACTCTCGAAGACGATGTTCCCCCAGCGGTCGTAGACCTTGACCTCGAAATCGCGGATGAGCCGGTGTACCACGAACCACTCATCGTTGACGTAGTTGTCGTCGGGCGAAAACGCGTCAGGCACGTGCAGCAGCACCGGTTCGCGGACGACAATCGCTTGTTCGGCCACCGCCGACCCCACGCAGCCGAAGCGGTCGCTGACCGTCAGGCTGGGCCGGTAGATACCGGCCTCGCGGTAGACGTGTGTCGGGTTGGGGGCTGTCGACTGGCCACCGTCGCCGAAGTTCCACAGCCAGAATTCCGGCTCACGGTCGTAGCTCGCCCGGAAACTCACCACCCCCAGCGGGATGTTCACCGAGTCCTTATCGGCAAAAATAGCCAGGCGGCCCGGCCCCCGCACCTCAACTTCGGCCACCCCGCGCGGCACACTCCGGCAGCCGTTGGGGCCGATCGCTTCTACATAAAAAGTGGCATTGCGCAGCAGGGGCGGCGTTTCATAAACCCGCCCGCTGCCCAACGGCAGCGTGTCGGCAGCCGAGGCAAACCAGCGGTAGCTCAGCTGCGGATCGGCATCAATGACCTGCAGCCTGGCCCGCCGCCCGTTGCAGAGGGTGTCGGGGCGGGTGCGGGGCGGTGCGGGGCTTTCGAGCAGGCGCACGTTCTGGGTCATCTCATCGCTGCAATCGCCGATGCTCACCCGCAGGCGCACGGCATAGCTGCCTGCCCGTGCGAAGCGGATACCACTTGCCTGTCGGCCCTCGGCAGTCGCTGGCGTCGCCTCGGGGCCGAAATCCCAGCGGTAGACGGCCCCTGCCGGCTGTTCGAGGGCTTCGAACGCGAAGCTGTGTCCGCCGAAGCACTGTTCGGCCGGCGGCGCAAAAAAGGCCAGCGGATCGGGCGTGAATCGCAGGCTGAAGCTGCTGTCGGCCGTGCCGCAGCGGGCCGAGCTGATGCGCAGGCGCACGGGCCAGGTACCGGGCCCGGGTGCCGTGATGCGGATCGGCCCCAGGTCGTTCGCATTGGCCGTCAGCTCGCCCCATTCCCAGCTCACCACGGCATCAGGCGGGGCAAAGCCCGTAAAACGCAGCTCCATGGGCTGGCGGGCGCACTGCGGATCGGGGCTGAGGCTGTAGGCAATCTGCACCCCTGGCAGCACCGTAATCGACACCTGGGCTTCGGCCGCGGTGCTGCCGCAACCGTCGGTCAGGGTTAGGCTCCAGGTATCGCTGCGGCGGGGCAGGATGCGCAGGCGGGGGGTGGTGTCGCCGGTGCTCCAGCGGTAGCGGTAACGGCCATCGCCGCCGCTGGGCCGGGCCAGCAGCTCGAGGCGTTCGTTGAGGCAGACGTTCCGCGCTCCCTCGATGCGCACCGCCAGCGGCGGTCGTACCGGCAGGCTCAGGTCGGCACTGGTACCCGACAGCCCGCAGGCATCGCGTACCTCGACCCGGTAGCTTGTCGTCTGTTCGGGCGATACTTCGATTTCGGGCGTACTTTCGTCCGTACTCCAGCGATAGGAATAGGGGGCCTGTCCCCCACGAACCGTCGCCAGCAGGCGGGCCGTCTGACCCACGCACAGCGTATCGGGTATCGATCGGATTTCGGGTTCCGGATTGGAATAGATATTTATTTCTTTTTCAAGAAAAATAACAGAACAGGTGTCCTTCACTTCGAAGACAAAGCGCGAAGCGTTGGTCGGAGAAACCGTAAACTGATTGCTGGCCTGCCACGGCCCGCCGTTGAAGCGGTAGCTGTAGGCCCCCGTACCGCCTGCTGCCCGAACCGTCCACGTGGCCGCCTGTCCCGGGCAGACGGTATCGGGGCCTTCGATGCGTTCGATGCGCAGGGCTTCGGTCGCTTCGAGCACCTCGACCTCGACGCTGCCCGTTACGGGGGCACTGCCGCAGCCGTCGGTTACGATAACGCGGTAAACGGTGGTGGCCGCCGGTGCAACCATAGGGTCAGGCCCTTCGGGCAGGCCTTGGTTCCAGACCAAGCGATAGCGGCCGTCGCCCCCTGCAACCACCGTCCGTAAAACGACATTCTGACCGCGGCAGATCGTCGTATCGGCTTGGATCAAAACCAGTTGCAGGGGGGGTTCGACGGGCAGGCGCAGGCTGGCCGTTGCGGTACCGCAGCGGTCGCTCACCTCGACGCTGTAGCTTGTCGTTTCTTCGGGCCGCACCAGACGCTGGGCGGTCGTGCTGCCGTCGTCCCAGCGGTAGGTGTAGGTGCCGCTGCCTCCCCGTCCTTGAGCGATAAGCTGGACGGGCCGTCCCGCACAGTAGGGGCCGGCGGGGTTGGCGGTCAGTTCCACGTCCACCGGTTCAAAGACATTGACCCAGACGGAAGCGGAGATTTCGTCGCAGCCGTCGCTGACGCGGACGGTGTAGCGGGTGCTGCGGTCGGGCTGTACGAGGGTATCGCCGGTGGGCCGTTCGAGGTCCTGCCAGAGGTATGTGTAGGTTCCGGTGCCGCCTTCGGCCCGGGCAAGGAGTTCGACGCTCTGGCCCGTGCAGAGAATGGTATCGGTCGAGAGCTGGGCAAAGCGCAGCGGGGGTGCGGCGGGGTCGCGGTTAATGGCCCGTATACCAGCCGAGGCGCGGTTGCGGGGAATGCCCAGGCAGGTGCGGTCGCGGGCTTCGAGTGCGAAGGTGCGGTCGGCGGTGAAAGGGACGGTCGTTTCGGGGCTTGGCTGGAGGCCGCTCACACCGTCAAGCCATTCGTAGAGGTAGCTCCCCGTACCGCCGGTAACGCGGGCGTTGAGGCGCAGATCGGTGGGCACGCAGGCCGTGGCTGGTACCTGGGGTTCGATGCGCAGGCTGTCGGTGTGGCGGATCCAGAGCGTGTCGCTCACCACGGCAAAGTTGGGGCATTGGGCTGCCGGCAGCGTGTAGCTCAGGATGATGGATTCGTATTCGTCCTCGTCGGGCGGGTAGAGGTCGTCCCACAGGGTCAGCACGGCCAGATCGATTCGTTGCTGCCCGGGGGCCAGGGTGATGCGGTCGGGTAGCACCTCGTAATCGAGGCCTGGGCTGGCAGTTCCGCCGATCGTCAGGTCGAGAGTGAGTTCATCGGCGGGGTCGGGCCGTTCGAGGGTGAAGCGGGCGGTGCCTATGCCGCAGCCTTCCCAGGTGAAGGGGCTGCCATCGGGGCGGGTGCCCAGGCCGGCAGCACCGATGCTGGGGGCGGAGCCGCCAAAGCTGCCGCCCTCGATGAGTAGAGCCGTATCGACCTGGCCATCCTGCACGTCGGCGAGCACGAGGTAGATTTCGTACTCGGTGCAGGCTTCGAGGCGCAGGCCTGCTGCCAGGACAACCGAGAGGCCGTCGTAGGCGGTGGTCAGCCAGAGGGGGGCTGTCGGGTCGCTGTTGTCGCGGTAGAGGGCTGAGTTGGTACTGGGGTTGATGGTGCGCAGCGAGACGGGCGAACCATCGGGCAGAGTAGCCAGGTTGAGGCCATTGGGGGGCAGGCCTGCGCCGCGTACTACGAAGGCAAACAGGTCGTTGATGGCGGCGCGGGGGTCATCGGGGGGACTGCGTGGGGGGGTGAATTCGGGGTATTCTTCCGAAGCGAAGACGAAGCGAAAGCCGACCGTATCGGTCAGAGGGATGAAACGAATGCGCAGGAAGACGCGGTCGTGAAACCGGCCTTGGGGGAGCAGTCGGTTGAGATCGGGATCGGGGAGGGGGCCTTGTCCGAAGTCGGTGTTGGCATCGGCGAGCTGGTCGGGCTGGTTGTCGGGGCCGATCCCGGTGTAGAGGTTGGGACCGGCGGCATCGCGCACGCGGCCCGTGCTCAGAATCAGGCCCCGACTCAGGCCCGTCTGGCCCGATGGATCGTCGAAGCGGCCCAGCTGATCGGGGTCGCCTCCGAACTCGACGGCCACGATGCGAACATCGCTGCGGGCCAGGGTGCGGCGTACCAGCTCGGCGGCCGGCTGGCCCGATTCGATTTGCAAAGGCTGGCTCGCGAGGGCCAGCGGAAGCATCGACCAGAGCAGCAGCAGCAGAGGGGAACGCATAAGGATGAGGCCCCGCAGGGGCTGAATTGAACTTTCAAAAAGAAATTAACGACAAAAATAGCCCAAAGCAGCGGAACGACTGGGGCTAGTCGCTTTCGGGGTGCAGACCCAGCGCACAGCGGAAGCGGTCGAGCAGCTGGTTGAGCAGCTCGAGCTCGGCAGGATCGAGGGGCCGGCTAGGCTGGTGCATGCTGAAGAACCGGGGGTCGCGATCAATGGTTTCGAGCAGCTGCAGGCCTGCTTCGGTGATCGTGATCTGGAGCCTGCGGCGGTTGTCGGGGTCTTCGCGGCGATGGACCCACTGCTTGGGTTCGATCATGCGGTCGATCATCCGCGACAGGTCGGGGTTGGGGTCGAGCAGGCGGCGTTTGATGTCTTTAAGGCTCATGGGTTGGCCTTTGGCTCCGCGCAGGATGCGCAGGATGTTGTACTGGGGCAGGCTGATGCCGTGGGGCCGCAGCGTGCGTTCGGTCAGCAGGTTGAGGCGGTTGCCGGTGTAGACGACGTTGATCCAGGCTTTCTGGTAGAGGTTCTGGAAGTGGTTCTGGAGGATGGCTTCTTCGATGGTCATGCCGCAGGCCTGCGTCGGCGTGTAAACGGAAGTGATATGGCGTAAAAACGCAAATGGCGTTAGAAAAATCCGTCCGCGATTACAGGAAACGTTTTTTCCGGTGATAGGCATTGGAGACTTTCCGTGCGCCCAGTCAGTCGAACCTTGCTGCCGCGGTTGATCCAGCTAGCCTGCCCCCCATGTCTTCGCGGCTTCAATTTTGAGTATCCGAGCTGTCAATTTATTCCATTATATGACATATAGTTGTATTATTATACTACATAGGCCCGACTACATGGCTTGCTTGCAGATTTGTGCAGGCCTGGAGCTATTAAGTTCAAACACGTAATTTTATTTGGCGCGGTAACCGAATTGGGCACCTAGTGTAAGTAGATTTATCTTGCTTAGAGCTTATTTTATTTCTGATGCTTCTGTTTCAAAATGCTGATACAGAATAAGTTCGAAGTATCCACTTTTTACCGTTAATTGCGTGTAAAGCCTTCATGAATTTCCTTTGTTTTAGGAGTCTGGCGGTATTATATTTGCGAGAATGCAAATAGCGTACTTTGGCAGTCTTCGCTCAGGATGCGCCAAGTACGCGGCCCTGCGCGTGAGTTGCTAAACTGTTTAACCCGATTTATTTGATTGAAATAAAGCCTATGATGCGGAATTTATTATTGACGCTTGCTTGGATGGCGGCAGCTGTTGCGGTACAGGCCCAGCAGAGCCATCAGTATTTAATGCTTCGGATTCTGCCTGCTGGAGCGGACAATGCGCACGGAGGAGCTTTTCACGACGTGCGGATGCGTCTGGCACAGACTCCCGGAATCATCAGCAGTTCCTACCTGATGGCCGATGCCGCGTTTTTGGTTGTTACGCAGCCGGGGGTGGATTTGGGGCCTTTGGTCAAAGAGATCAAAGGGGTGCAGCGTATTTATACGCTTACTGCGCAAGATTACCAGGCCAAGCGGCGTGAGTTTTTCATGCAGAAGCTTATGGCTAACCGCGACCGCAAGTGGCAGCCTACGCCCGATTTTCCGGTTTACCGTAACACGGGCAATTCCAGTCTGGATGAAAAAATCTACACCGAGGCAGTGATTGACTGGATCGAAACGCATCCCAAGGAATTTGAAAAGCTGTTTTAATTACTTGATAATCATCCATTGTGTATTATGCATCATATTTACATATACCCTACTTTGCATGCGGCCGCTGGCCGGATTACTAATCGTCCTAGGTACATGAGGTTCAGCACTACAGCACTTTCTTGCCTTGTTCTAGCCCTTCTTGGTGGATGGTTCGGTGCCGGAGCGGCGCAGGCCCAGGTTCACCGCATGGTGGCCAATAACCACGTTACGGTAACGGCTACGCCAGGCAGCCAGCTCGTCGATGACGGCGGCAGCCAGACCTACGCGGGCAATCAAGTCAGTACTCTGACCCTGCTGCCGGCGTGGTCGGGCGGTGTGGTCGAGCTGGACTTCAAGGAAATCGACCTCGACTGCGACGGCGATTTTCTGTACATATACGATGGCGAGACGACTCATCCGGGCCGTCTGCTTTCGATTCTGGGCTGTAAAGACCTGAAAACGGTCAAGCCCTTTTTCAACACCGAAAGCGGTGCGCTGACCGTGCAGTTCATCACCGATGGGCTGATGGAAGGCAAGGGCTTTCGGGCGCAGGTCAATACGATCTGCGGCGGTGGGTATGCGGTAACCAAGGAATACAATGTCGGTTACGGCCAGACTTCGACCCTGTGGCTGGGGGGTACGTTTACGGACGTGGTGCAATGGCAGCACTCGAAGGATGGGCGTACGTGGTTCGACATCCCAGGAGCGACGACTCCCCGCTGGACGACCCCCGAACAGACCGAAAGTTTCTACTACCGTGCAGTTTCAATCTGTCCGCTGGGATACAAAGGCATATCGAACGCCACCCAAGTATGGGTGGCTGCGCCGCCGCAAGGGGGTAAGGGCGATGTCTCCGAGACCCATACGCCCTGCCAGGTGCCGCCGTTTTCGGTGACGGCCCAAGCCAACCCCTCGGTCATTTGCGACGGGCAGTCGACCCAGCTTTCCGCTGCGGCATCGGGCATCAGCTGGTTCGACAACTTCGATGCTACGAACGGTGTGAACTGCTCCCTCTGGAACTGCAATACGGTTAACGGCATCAACCAGACCAACGGGGCAATCAATACGAACTGCGACGTGCCGCCTGCGCCGGCCTCGGCGCAAAATACGCTGTGGTACGCCAACGTCAACACGGCCCGCTACGCCACAACGCAGGATATCAATACCATCAGTGGGGGAGCTATCGAGTTCTGGATTACGCTGGGTCCGGGTGGTCCCAACTCTACCAACTGCGAGTCGCCGGATATCTGCGGACAGGAAGAGGTTTTTCTGGAATATCGTTATTGGATAGGTCCGGGCCCCAACGACTATTCGTCCTGGACGGTAATCCAAACCTTCGATCTGCAGCCCACCGGTTGCCGAAACTGGTCCAACAACCAGCGTAACGACCCTAACTTCCCGCAGAACTGCAGCGACCCGATTCTCTGCCCGACACCTTGGCGCGGCCACTGGGTTTTTATGTCGATCAACCTGCCCGCAGCAGCCCAGACAGCCCGCACGCAGTTCCGCTGGCGTCAGAACGTAAACTCGGGAACGTGCTGCGACCACTGGGCCTTGGATGATGTGCGGATCGTAACGGGTAACTTCAACTACCGCTGGGAACCGGCGGCGACCCTCAATAATCCCAATATCCGTCAGCCAGTCGCCACGCCACGCAATCCGGGGCCAGCTCTTCAAACCACTACAACCTACACGGTTACGGCAACGGCCAATCCCGGCGGCTGTACCATGACAGCTACGGTGGTTGTAACGGTCAACCGCAGTGATCCCGGTGTTGTCAACTCGGCACAAACCATCTGTCAAGGTCTGCAGGCGCAAGCACTGACCCTCACGGGCCAGAATCCTTCGGCGACCATCAACCGCTGGGAATACCGCCTAGGTAACAACACCACCTGGACAACCATCAGCCACACCCAGACGACCTATACCCCGCCCATATTCGAGACCAACCAAGCGGCGACTCAAACTCCGAATCAGATTTGCTACCGCGCCATCCACACGGCTGCGCCTTGTACAGCCATTCCATCGGATGAAGTGTGTATCGTGGTTAAACCAACGCCGGCAACGCCGGTAATTGCAGCTCCTAATCCGGTAACCTATTGTAGAGGCTTCAACAACAACCCGCAGGTGTGTGTGGACAATCCCGATCCGAACAGCCAGTACGACTGGTACGACGCAGGCATCGGGGGAACACTGATCCGCGTCAATAATCCTTGCTACATACCTTCAACTGCTAATACGGGAACCTTCCGTTTCTTCCCCGAGCGTATCTTGAATGGCTGTACGAGTGCGCGGGCTACGGCCACAGTCATCATTAACCAGAATCCGCCCCCCTTGGTAGGTAGCGGGACGTTCTGTGTGGGTCAGGCAAATGCCCAGGTATGCGTAACCAACCCGCAAACGGGCAGGCAATACGACTGGTACGACGCCGCGACGGGCGGTACGCTGCTGGCATCGAATACCACGTGCTTCAGTAACTTCCCCACCACGGCGGGTACCTATCAGTTTTTTGTCGAAGAAATTGTAACGGGCTGTACGACCAGCCGTTCGACTTCAACAGTAACGCTGACCATTCCGCAAGGGCCGACGGCCAACCCGCAGAGCTTCTGTACGGGTCAGGTTACCCCTCAACCCCAGGTCTGTGTCAATAATCCCAACCCCAATTTCCAGTACAACTGGTACGCCAACAACACGACCCTGACCCCGCTGCCGGGTGGCAGCAACGTTACCTGTTATCAGCCCAGCGTAGCCAATCCGGGGTCGACGACCTATTATATACGTAGCGTCGACAACAACGGCTGCCTGAGTAATCCCACGGCTGTGGTTGTTACGGTTACCGACCCCTCAGCACCTACACCCTTCCAGCCCGCGCCCATTTGTCCGGGCGACAACGTAACGTTGTCCATAATCAGTCCCACAACCGGAACCTTCAACTGGTATGCCAACCAGACCGGAGGTACTCCGTTGAACGCAGCCCCTCTGAACCAGACCCAGACCTTCGTTCGTACGCCTACATTTGATGGGCAGTGCTACTGGCTGGAACATACCCTCAACGGCTGCGTGAGTCCCCGAGCGAGCGTATGTATCAGCTTCAGCAATACGACGCCGCCGGCACCGTCGATTACTTTCGACCGGACAACCTACTGCGTCAATCAGACCATCAACATGACGGCCGTTCCGGTCGGTAACCCTTCTCCTCCGCCTACCTATACCTGGACCGGTACGTTGCCCAGCGGTAACCCCGTCAATCCGGCTCCTCCCAACGGTCAGAACACTTTCCATATTCCGGTTCAGACGGGTACCTACACCTTCTGCGTTGTTCAGAGCGGAACTCAGTGTAACAGCGTGCAGGTATGTCGCACGGTACCCGTGGCACCCGATGCCGTCGGTGGCCAAGCCAGTGGCCCTCAGGAAGTATGTTCCGGCCAGTCGGTGGATATCGATGTAGTCAACGAACAGGGCAATATCGAAAACTGCTTTGTATCGATTGACGGGGGCATAACGTGGTTCCCAGTGGATGCAACCAACCCCACAACAGCCACCCCCTTTACCTATGGTCCTTTGGAATCGGTGGTCGCGACCAGGTATTGCTTCCGCTGTAACGTCGGGCCTTGCAATCCTGTCAACTCCCAGCAGTGGTGTGTCGATGTCTCGTCCGATCAGGTGATACCTGGCAACGCAACAGCCAATCCAGATATCACCTGCGACCCAACACAAGTCATAACCGTAACACTCAACACTTTTCAAGGAACGGTCGATGTCTGGGAGCAAGGTACGTTCGATCCGGTGAACAACACCTGCGATTTTACCAACGCTGTCAACGTTCCCAATTCGGCCTTCCAGTCTCAAATAACAATAAACGGTCTAAGCAACTCTTCATGCTTCCGTGCGGTTGTTTCACGGGGCAATTGCTCGAATGCACGTTCAACCGCGGCCCGTGTAACCGTCATTCCGCCAACCGTTCCGGGTGCCGTGGGTCCCGACCGCACGATCTGCTCGGGCAGTGCAACTGGCCTTATGGAACTGACTGGCCAAGTGGGCGACGTAATCCGGTGGGAGCAGTTCGTCCCCAATCCCTCTACCGCACCTTGCCCCACCAATCCCTCCGACTTTGTGGGCTGGACCGATGTAGGTGCGCCACTTTTCGCTACCTCCATCAACCGCAGCAACCTCACGCAGACTACCTGCTACCGCGCTGTCGTCCAGTCATCTGCTATTGACAACCCGGGCCGCTGCAACCTGCTGGGTTCGGCACCCGTACGCGTAACGGTCAATCCGCCTTCGGTAGCCGGTACCTTGACGGCAGACGGTACTGTTTGCGAAGGTTCGCCCTCGCCTGTTCTCACCCTTGGGCCGAGTACGGGTCAGGTCATCCGCTGGGAATATGCCGACAACTGCGACTTTACGGGTCAGATTTTCAATGATCCGACTACAACATCTACCTATCAGTTTCCGGCAGTTACCAGTCGCACCGGTTTCCGTGCAGTCGTGCAGAGTCCGGGATGTCCGGCCGTTACCTCCAATGCCGTTTGTATCGATGTTGATTTGCCTTCGCGGGGTGGGACTCTTTCCAGCCCAGCAACCATCTGCCGCAATACGGCACCGACACAGGCCCTGACGCTCGATAATACCCGCCGCGGCAACATAGTCCGCTGGGAGTCTTCAACCAACAACTTTGCCACTATTGCGACCATCAACAATACATCGGCGACCTATACTCCGGGAGTACTCTCCGACCGTACCTGTTTCCGTGTGGTGGTACAGAACGGCACCTGTCCGCCTGCAAACTCCAATCCGATCTGCATCGACGTGGACGACCTCTCGGTTGGGGGCACGGCCAGCGGCGGACGTCTTCTGTGTGCAGGCGATAACCCCAACTCCGATGTGGATGTAAACGGCGTAACTGGAGTTGTTATCGACTGGGAATCTTCCACCAATTTAACCAACTGGGTATCAGAAAATTCGGCTGGATTTACCTACCGAGTCAATCGCCCCCTGAACGTTGAAACCTGTTTCCGGGCGGTCGTCCAAAACGGCACCTGTCCACCGGTACGTTCAACCCAAACGTGCTTCCCGGTCGATCCCAATACGGTTCCGGGTACGCTCAATCGGGATCGTACTGTCTGCCAGTTTATAGCCCCCAATCCGCCGAACAACCGAATCACACTCGACAACCCCCGCACGGGAACTGTCCTGCGCTGGGAACAGACGACCGATGATCCTACGACCTTCCCGCGTAACTGGACAGTCATCAATCCCAACCCCAACACCTCATACACTATTCCAGGGTTGACGAACACTACATGGTATCGTGCGATTGTCCAGAGTGGCATTTGCCCTCAAGCAATCAGCAATGAAGTCCAAATTTCGGTTGATCGCCAGCCCGATGCCGGTAACATCAGTGCCAGCCAGACGATTTGCCAGGGTCAGCAGATTGATGTCATCCAGCTTTCTGGTTACTTTGGTCAGGTCGTCCGCTGGGAACGCTCGCCTGGTGCGTTCTCGCCCGGCAACTTCGTAACGATTGCTCGGACACTCGATTTCTATCAGCCTGGTGCCTTGACTCAAGACAGCTGTTACCGGGCCGTCATCCGCAACGGGGTATGTCCTGCAGTCAATACCAATCCCCACTGTGTCAAGGTAGAACCACCGGTTCAAGCCGGTAACCTGACAGGTGGACAAAGCGTATGCCCCGGAACGACAGGTCGAACCATCACCCTCTCCGGTCATTCGGGTAACATCGTTGAGATAGAACAAAGTACCGATCCGGGAACCATTGCGGGTAATCCCGGAACTTGGGCGGGTACATCGGCTACGTTCCCACCCGAAGCGGCCAATCCAGCTGTATTCACCGTCCCACGAATTGATCAGCGGGTATGCTACCGCATGCGCCTGGAATCCGGCTCATGTCCCAACGCCTTTTCGCCCATCACTTGTTTTGACGTACATCCGCCAATAGTTGTCGAAACACTGGGCAGCGATCAGGGGCTGTGTGTAGGGGTTGGTGTTCCTGCACCCCTTCAGCTCAACAATCCGGCAGTACCTAATCAGGTTGTTGCCTGGGAACGCAGCGACAACAACGGGCCATTTACTGTAATCCCCGGTGAAACGAACCGCACTTACCAGCCTCCGACCAACTTGCCCGTAGGTAACTACCGTTTCCGCGTGCAGGTGCGCGACCCCAATAATTGCTCGACCGAGTACACCAATGTGGTTACCATTTCGATCACCGAGGGAACCCAGCCAGGTACGGTTGATGCACCTGCCGAGGTCTGCCGCGGTATCAACACCGGAACGGTTCGCCTGGTCGGCACGGGAGCCAGCGTTGTAGACTGGTTTGTTTCTACGACCGGCATCAATGGCACCTACACCCCGCTCAACCCCGCCAATCCGACGACTACCGCATCGATCACCTTCACCAACATCGATCAACCGACCTGCTACCGCGTTCGCTACGCCGCCACCGGCTGTGCACCCTTGGAAGCAACGGCTTGCATCGCAATGGTCGAGCAATCGGCTGTTGGTGCGCCGCCACCCGCTGGGCCGCTTTGTGCTGCGCCGCCCAACCAGATCAACCTGTGCATCACCCAGAATACCATTGTGGGTAATGTATTGCGCTGGGAATTCAGTACCGATGTGGTCAATCAGTCCGGCCCACAGCCCATCAACGAGACCACGAACTGCCTGACGCGTACCAACTTGACCCAAAGCACCTGCTACCGCGCAGTCGTCCAGAATGGCATCTGCCCGTCAGTCAATTCATCTTGGAGCTGCGTGCAGGTCGACCCCGTCAACGTCGCCGGAACGATTAGCGGAACATCGGTGATCTGCGACAATAATTCCCCGGGGAATTTGACGCTGTCCAACAGCCCCAGCGGAAGCCCGACCATCCGCTGGGAAGCCGCGCCAAACAACCAGTTCCTGCCCGCAGCTACGACCGTTATCAACGTTGCAGCCAATACATACAATCCCGGAATCATTCGCATAAGCGATCCCGTCCGCTGCTGGCGCGCTGCCGTTCGGCAGGGCCAATGCCCCGAGGCCATCAGCCAGCCATTCTGCATTACGGTCACGCCTCCAACCGAGGCCGGAATCATTGGTGATGACGCGACCTTGTGCGCAGGTATCGAGTCGACGACGCTGGCTTTCAAACCCAACCCAGCTCGCGTGGGCACCATCGAAGAATGGCAGCGCGGCGTGCCACCCGGCCCCGACTTCTTGTGCGCAAACGTAACCAACTGGGTTACCGTTGCCGGCAGCGCGGGTCAGGCCAGCATTCCGGTAACCACGCCAACCCAAACAGCATGTTTCCGGGCCATTGTCCGCAATACCGCCGACTGTTTGCCCGAAACTACTAACGTAGTTCGCGTCTTTACCAATCCCCAGACTGTCGGAGGACAGCTGGGTCAGGTGGGTGGAGCAGCACCCGTTTGTCCGGGTTCGCCCAGCCGTCAATTGGAACTCACCGGTGCTGTTGGTGAAATATTATTCTGGGAGTCAGTTCCTGCGCCGGCGAATGGCAATTGCAATCAGCCCAATTTGTTTGAATCACAGCCCCCAGGCTACCGGCAGATTCAGTGGACGCAACCGCTGTATACCGATCCAGCTGTGCAGTCTAATACTTGTTACCGCGTCATCCTGCGAAGCGGACTTTGTGAAACAAATCCTTCGGGACCTGTCCTCGTTGAGGTGATTCCCGGGCCGCAAGGTGGCTCGGTCAATCCCTCGCACACCATCTGCTTGGGCAATCCAACCCAACAAATGACATTGACCGGCCAAACCGCCAATGCCAATATTCTGCGCTGGGAATACGCACTCAACAGTCAGTTTACCGGTCCGATCACTCAGATCCCGGGTACTGCTGGCAGTACAACGTACACCGATAATAATATTACTGAAACCCGCTGCTACCGCGCAGTCATTGAAGGTTTCGGCGGTTGTGAAGTCGTTAATTCCAATGCGGCTTGTGTACAGGTTGACCTGCCCCCCGTTCGTCCGACCATCAATCCGGTAGGGCCGATCTGCGCGGCGAGCGTACAATTAACTGCCAGCCCACTGGCTCCGGCGGGGGCGACGGGGGTGTGGACGGTGGTTACGCAGCCGGCGGGTTCGCCTGCGGTTTCGTTT